>JANYFI010000772.1 GCA_025362765.1 Ferruginibacter sp.
TTATTTTTATTGAAACAGGATTCTTTTTCGGTTTTTTCCTGCCCGGCGATTCGCTCCTGTTTATTGCAGGAATGGTTATAGCTAATACCCTGGCACCTTTCAATGGTCCTTTTTTAAATCTTTTATATTGGGTGTTGCTAATTACTGTGTCAGGTATTGTGGGCAATTTCGTTGGTTATTGGTTTGGCAGAAAATCGGATGGTCTTCTTTTTCAACGAAAGGACAACTGGCTTTTTAAGAAAAAATACCTTATCCAGGCCAAAGAATTCTATGACAAAAAAGGAGGCGGCGCCATTGTATTGGCAAGATTTCTTCCTATAGTTCGAACGTTTGCGCCGATGGTAGCAGGTGCGGTAAAAATGAATAAACTTAAATTTACATTGTATAATATGATGGGCAGTTTTTTGTGGGCGGCAAGTATTGTGACAGCAGGTTTTTTACTGGGCGAAAGCGAATGGGTACACTCCAATCTTGAAAAAATAATTATTGGTATTGTACTGTTAACTACCGCTCCTGTATTAATTAAATTGTTAACCGGGAAGAAAAAGAAAATAATTGTTTCTTCAGTTAATTAAGAAAGCATCAATAACTTTTTATGAATTTTATTTTACCGGACTTTGCAAATCCCGCTACCTGGATCAGCCTGCTTACGTTGGCCTTTCTTGAAATTATTTTAGGAATTGACAATATCATTTTCATTTCTATTGTTGCCGGTAAATTGCCGAAAGAACGGCAGCGCAAAGCCCGGAATATTGGGTTATTACTGGCCATGATTTTCCGTGTCGGCTTATTATTGTGTATCAACTGGATCATCGGTTTAAAAGAATCTGTTATCACAATTCCTGCTATTGCAGCCTTGGCAAATGAAAGTATTCCATTAAGCTACAAAGATCTTATCCTGCTTGCCGGCGGTATTTTTCTTATAGTAAAAAGTACGTTGGAAATCCATCATAAATTTAAAGTTGATAATCGTCAGCAAGTAAAAAAGGGGAGTAAAGCTATTGGGTTCGGTACGGTAATTCTTCAAATTGTTTTGGTAGATGCTGTTTTTTCGTTCGACTCCATTCTTACAGCAATAGGCCTGGTGGAAAATGTGCTCATCATGATTATTGCCGTGGTAATTTCTATCGGTATTATGATGCTTTTTGCAGGCCCGGTAACAACAATTATAAATGCTCATCCTACACTACAAATGCTCGCCTTGTCATTCCTGGTAGTAATTGGTATAGTGCTCGTTGCGGGTGGCTTGCATGAGGAGATCAGCAAGGGAATTATTTATTCCTGTCTCTTTTTTTCACTGCTTGTTGAAATGCTGAATATAAAGCTTAGGAAAGGGACTAAGGGCGAAGAGAATAAATCGTCTTCATAATTATTACTCCATAATTCTATACCAATTTGCTAAGTTGGTATGTTGAAGGCATCTGATAAAGTTCTCATAAAAACAAAGGGTAATGGCATTGATCAGCAGGCAGCGTATCCTGCCAAATGAATTAATCACTAAAATAAAAGCGCTTGGTACAACATTTTATTTAAGATATAATTGTCCGAAATAGGTTTTATGATTATTTTTGCGTTTGCAATCAATCAATAATAATTATGAAGCATTTAAAATCCTGCATTGCGCTGTTGGCCGTTTTTTTTTCCTGTACTCCGGCATTTAGTCAAACTGCACAGAACGCCTCGTCTGTTTTTGCACAACCCGGCATCCTTATCACTTTCGTACTCATTTTAATTCCTGTATTGGCAGGCTTGCTTATCTTTTCGTTACGGCTGAAGAATGTGGTAGAGAATGTAAAAGAGGATAAAGATAAAGACGAAGTAACGCGTTTTGCCAATTATCTGGCTAACCTTGAGGGGGATGAAATTGATATTGTTTTGGAAAAGAAAAAAAAAGCGGCAGCCTTCAGATTGGCGAACAATGAATTAAGTGGCGATCTAACGCCATCGGATGATAGGGGATTGATTACGCATGTTAGTGAACGAACAAGTATGGGCTTTGTGGCTGTTAAAAAAAAAGCCCAGAAACGCCCGAACATTGATCCGCAATTATCTAAATTAATTATTTGGTTTTTAGCAAGCGCCACCTGCTGGCTGTTGTTTGGTACTACTGTTGGCGAATACCTCGGCATTAAATTCGTGGCGCCGGATGTTGATCATTTAAGCTGGTTAAGTTTTGGCAGGCTGCGGCCGGTACATACCAACGCGGTGTTTTGGGGCTGGAGTTCTTTAGGCATGTTGGGGTTGGGCTATTATGTAATTCCAATGGTAAGTAACACAAAAATCGCCAGCCTTAAGCTTGGCTGGTATTCGTTGTATTTAATTAATGCCGCGGTGATTATTGGCAGCCTCTGCCTTATGGGCGGTATTAATAACGGGGGCGGAGAGTACCGGGAATATATCTGGCCTGTAATGGGGCTGTTTGCTTTAGCGCTGGTACTCACACTTATTAATTTTTTAAAAACAATCGCCAACAGGACAACGAAGGAAATATATGTATCTAACTGGTACATGGTTGCCGCCATTATATTTACCATTATAATCGCCTTGGTTGCGTACTTACCTTTTTGGCAGGATGGATTAGGCGAAACCATTGCACAGGGATATTATATGCACCAGGGAGTAGGCATGTGGTTTATGCTTTTTAGCCTTGGGTTGGTATATTATTTTTTGCCACAGCAATTAAACAAACCGATCTATTCATATAGTTTGGGTATTATGGCATTTTGGGCGCAGATACTTTTTTATACGGTTATTGGTACCCATCATTTTGTTTTTAGTTCAATACCCTGGTGGCTGCAAACGGTAGCGATTGTGGGTAGCGTGGGTATGATTATTCCAGTAGTGGCAGGCACCGCTAACTTTCTATTTACCTTCAATGGTTCATGGTACAAGATAGGGAGTAGTTATACGTTGCCTTTTTACCTGGTAGGCATTATATTTTACTTTACCGGCTCTATGCAGGGCACTGCGGAAGCATTTCGTTCAACCAACCTGTTTTGGCATTTTACTGATTTTACGGTGGCCCATTCTCATTTAACCATGTATGGTATTATTGCCTTTTTATTATGGGCTTCAATTTATGCAGTAGTGCCAAGGCTAACGGGTAAAGAACCTTCGCATACGTGGGTAGGTGTACACTTTTGGATGGCATTGATTGG
>JANYFI010000782.1 GCA_025362765.1 Ferruginibacter sp.
GCCAAACATTTTCCCGGCCACGGCGATGTGTCTGTTGATTCGCATTTTGATTTACCGGTGATTAATAAATCAATGGCGCAACTGGATTCGCTGGAGTTATATCCCTTTCGGGAAATATTTAAGGCGGGCATTGGTAGTGTAATGATGGCTCACCTGTACATTCCAGCCATTGACAATACTGCCAACCGGGCAACGTCTATTTCTCCAAAAAATGTAAACGGGTTAATGCGGGGCACTATTGGTTACCAGGGATTGACTTTTACAGATGCGCTGGAAATGCAGGGTGTTAAGAAATTTTTTCCGGATGGGCAGGCTTCTGCTCAGTCATTGATTGCGGGCAACGATATGCTATGTTTGCCTGGCGATGTCGCCCAAAGTATTCAAAAAATAAAAGAGGCGATCAAGGATAAAAAATTAAGCTGGGAGGATATTGAAATGCATTGTAAAAGAGTTTTAATGGCAAAATATCAATATGGAATGAATCGCTTTGTGCCCATCAATACCACCAATATTACTGCGGATTTAAACAGCGGTATCCCTGCAATGAAAAAACTGGTGGCAGAAAATGCCTTGACATTGTTGCATAAAACCAGTGATTATTTTTTCCCGCTAAAGGCAAATACGGCCATACCCAATAACGACGTGGTGTACGTTGGTATTGGCATTAATAAGGATAATATATTTGCAAAAAGAATGCGTACCACCTATGGGGCGGATGTATTTTATTTCGATTATAAAACTGATCCTGTCAGGGTGTTGTCCACGGTGGCATTGATAAAAAAGCGGTATAAAAATATAGTAATTGGTATTCATGGCTACGACCGCAAGCCTGTCAATAATTTTGGCCTTTCGGCCGCGGCTATTGATATGGCCACGCAGTTGCAGGAGCAGAACAATTGCATCAGTTTTGTATTCGGCAATCCGTATGCCATCAAAAACTTTTGTGCCGCCAAAAATATAGTGGCTTGTTATGAAGATGATGACTATACCCAGGATGCCGCCGCTGATTTCTTAGAAGGAAAGATCGCCGCTAAAGGTAAATTACCTGTAACCGTTTGCGAAGCCTATCCTTTTGGCAGTGGTATCAATACAACGGTTACGGTATTGCCATCGGTAAGCCCTGAAACTGTTGGAATGGATATGGAAAAATTAAAACGCATTGATGGCATTGCTGAAAACGCTATCAGCAAAGGAGCTACACCCGGCTGCGTGGTATTGGTGGTAAAGGACGGTAAAATCGCTTATCAAAAAGCGTATGGCCATTTTAATTACAATGATTCCACGCCGGTAACATTGCAAACGGCCTACGATATGGCATCTGTAACTAAAATTTGCGCCACCACCATTTCTGTAATGCGGTTATACGAGCAGGGAAAACTTTCTCTCAACAAAGAACTGGGCGACTATCTGCCCTGGGTAAGAGGTAGCGATAAGGAACACCTGTTGATTGAAAATATATTATTGCACCAGGCAGGCCTGGTGGCCTTTATCCCTTTTTACAAAGAAGTGATTGATTCAGTAACCGGTATTCCATTTGCCCAATATTTTTCCCATCAAAAAAGCGACTCCTTCAGCATAAGGGTGGCCAGTAATTTATTTCTGCGCAACGATTATCACGACACCATTTACCAGCGCATATTAAAAAGTCCGTTGGGGCCTACAGGCAAATATATATACAGCGACAATGATTTTATTTTTCTCGCTAAAGTAGTAGAAGCCATCAGCGGTTTGCCGTTGAATGAGTATGTAAAAAAAGAATTTTATCAGCCGCTTGGTTTAACTACGGCTGGTTTCAGGCCAAGGGAATATTTGCCATTGAACCAGATTGCTCCCACAGAAAATGAAAAACAGTTTCGCATGCAACAACTGCAGGGTGATGTGCATGATCCCGGTTCCGCTATGTTTGGCGGCGTTGCCGGCCATGCCGGATTATTTAGTGATGCGTATGATATTGCCGTAATCATGCAGATGCTGCTGAATGGCGGAGAAATCAATGGCACCCGTTATTTTAAAAAATCAACCGTTGATTTGTTTACCGCCTACCATAGCAATATCAGCCGCCGCGGATATGGATTTGACAAACCTGAAAAAGACAATGCCACCAGTAAAGAACCTTATCCCTGCGCAAGTGCATCACCACTTAGTTTTGGCCACACTGGTTTTACCGGCACCTGTACCTGGGCAGACCCTGAAAAAAAATTAGTGTATGTGTTTTTGAGCAACCGGGTTTGCCCCGTGGGTGATAATCCATTGCTGGGAAAAATGAATGTCAGACCGGATATTCAGGAGGCGATTTATAAAGCGCTGATACAATAATATTCAAACGATCAATTATAATCAATTGAATTATTCGCTATGCCAGTTCACGGGTATAAAAGGGTTGATTATTTTTGTTCCCGCAAAAATTGAGATAAAAGGTTAAGCAAAAAACACCTCAGCAAAATGCCGAAGAGGGTGGTTTTTGTATTTAAAGATTTTGTGCAGGCGGTTTTAATTAAAAGGGATAACAAACTTTCCCCATGCAGGCAAACTTGTTATCCCCGAAAAAATTAGCAAGATGAAAAAGCTTAGTCTTGTTTGATGTGTAGGTGGTGTTCAGTATCTTCAGGCATATCGTACTCACCTTTTAAGGCGTAGTATCCAAAAATGGATAGCCCGCCAACAATAATTGGCATTAAGATAAATGCATAGATAATAGCAGGTATCCTGTCTTCCGGTTTTGGACTTTCAAATTTTGGAATGGCCTGGGACACTATCAGGTAGTAGCCTGCTACCACGGCCAGCAAAATCCACACAATTCCCATATATTTTTTTATCTGGTTCATATTATATTTTTAAGAGGTTAACTGTTGGTTGTTTAATCTTCAATACGATTGTCTTTGCCATTGATGTAAAGTACGCCAATTACAAAACATACCGCCGCAATAATAATCGGGTACCAAAGCCCTTCCAGGAAAGGCTTGTCATAAGGTAATTTAGCGCCGGCTTTTGCGGCTATATCATTGGCCAGTGTGGCTTTTGTAGCAAGGTAAGTTGCTACAGCCGGTAACAGGCCGCCAAAAATTCCATTACCAATGTGATAAGGTAGCGACATGGAGGTATAACGAATCCTCATCGGGAACATTTCTACCAGGAAGGCAGCAATAGGTCCGTATACCATCGTCACAAAAATTACCTGTATAAAAACCAGTAACACCAGCTTCCAAAACGAGCCGGTATCAACGGTAACAGCTTTCGTTATTTTAGTGTCCTTCGCTGCATCCGCTTTAGTCCTATCTGCATGAATGGCTAATTTTTTTATTTCCTTGTATGCTGTGCCATCTTCGTACGTTTTTAAAATGGTGGTAGTGCGGATGCTGTCCCCAGGCATTGTTGCATCAGCGGCGCTTTTGATATCTGTAACCGTACTGGCCGTAATTTCGGTTTTGTTTGTTATACTGCCAGCGTCGTACATGGCAGCGTAAATAGGGCGATAACTTACCAGGGCAATCAGCATCCCAATCAGCATAATCCATTTTCTTCCTATTTTGTCTGACAACCAGCCAAACACTACAAAGAAGGGTGTTCCAAACAGCAACGCTACCATAATCAATTTACTGGCCTGAGATACGTCAATACTCAGCGTTGTTTGTATAAAACTAAGCGCATAAAACTGGCCGGTATACCAAACAACGCCCTGGCCCATAGTGGCACCAAACAAGGCCAATAAAACAAATTTAAAATTGAGGCGGTTGCCGAAACTTTCTTTCAGTGGATTGGTGGCGGTTTTGCCATCATCCTTTGCTTTTTGAAATAGGGGAGATTCTTTCATCCGCATCCGTATTAAAATGGAAATACCCACCATTACAATAGAAATCCAGAAAGGAACCCGCCAGCCCCAGTCATTGAAGGCGGCATCAGATAACCATCCTTTTACCGCAATAATCACCAGCAACGAAACGAACAGGCCGACTGTTGCGGTAGTCTGAATCCAGGAGGTCCAGAAGCCACGGTGTTCGGCGGGCGAATGTTCCGCCACATAGGTTGCCGCACCACCGTATTCGCCTCCCAGCGCAAGGCCCTGCAATAAACGAAGCAATAAAACCAGTATGGGGGCCAGGTAGCCTATGGTATCATAACCCGGGATACAACCGATTAAAAATGTAGAAAGCCCCATGATCACCAGCGTTAGCAAAAATGTATATTTTCGGCCTATCAGATCGCCAAGACGGCCAAAAAAAAGTGCTCCGAATGGCCGTACTACAAAACCGGCGGCAAAAGTAGCCAGCGTAGACAGTAAGGCCAGTGTAGGGTTTCCGGAAGGGAAAAATTTAGTGGCGATAATAGTAGCCAAACTGCCAAAAATATAAAAGTCGTACCACTCTATTAATGTTCCGAGAGAGGAAGCCGCAATGATACCGGGTAAACCCTTTTCACTGTTATTTAATTTAAACATAGCCATTGATTGATTTAGGTTGTAAAAATAAGCATGGGGTTATAAAAAGAGGGCGTTTGCAATTGAAGGTAACTACACTTCTGATTGCTGCCTTAACAGTAGATATATTCATTGGTTTACAAGTAATCGTTGATGAAGCGCCATAAGCAAGATAATCCCCAAACATTAATTAACCGCAGATATTTGGTGCGGCCACATATTTTTCTTAAAAGATCACCTCGTAAGTGCGTTGTATACATTTCAAATGTATAACTTTTTACTTTTTCATTGGTAGAACACTGGACAAAGTATTTATGCTTTGTTGATTTACAATGGACACTTTGTTGATTAAAATCTTCGTCAGGATATTTATTTAACTGTGTAAAAAGTTATCAGGGCAATTGCCCGGCCAGTTAAAATTTCAATTTGTATTCCATCCGCACAAAACCAAAAGCAGTAAAAATCATGCGACGTAATTTTCGAAAAATGGCCGAAGGTGAACCTTGCACTTTGGGCGCTACCTCAATACTACTGTATCCTTATTTGAAAGAAGAAATCAAGCGTAGCCGGCCTTAAATTAAAATGACATGGCTTCTTTAAATGTATTGAAGGAAGGACTTATTTTTACACTTCATTTAATGTAGAAACAATTAACTAACGGCTTTCAGAATCTTCCTATTTTTACTGTTCAAATAAAAGCTTGCTATGACCTATCCATTTCAGATTACATCCCTGGAACAATACCATGAAGACTATAAAAAAAGCACTGAAGATCCGGAAGGATTCTGGGGCAATGTGGCGGAAAGTTTTTACTGGCGCAAAAAATGGGATAAGGTTTTAGACTGGAATTTTACCGAACCAAAAATTGAATGGTTTAAAGGCGGTAAACTCAACATTACTGAAAATTGTATTGACCGTCACCTGGAAACGATGGCAGAAAAACCTGCCATTATCTGGGAGCCCAATAACCCCGAAGACAGGGTTAGGGTGGTTACCTATGCCCGTTTACATAAAAGGGTTTGCCAGGTAGCGCAGATGCTTACCAACCTGGGAGTAAAAAAAGGCGACCGGGTATGTATTTATATGGGCATGGTGCCGGAGCTGGCCTATGCCGTGTTGGGTTGTGCGAGAATCGGCGCCATCCACAGCGTTATTTTTGGTGGCTTTAGTGCGCAAAGTATTGCAGACAGGTTATTTGATGCGCAGGCCGAATTCATTATTACCTGCGATGGTGCTTACCGCGGTGGAAAAGACATTCCTTTAAAAAGTGTGATTGATGATGCATTGATTGGCAACAGAACCATAAAAAAAGTAATTGTTTACACCCGAACCAGAACGCCTGTTTCCATGATTAAAGGAAGAGATGTTTGGTGGGAAGATGAAATGGATTATGCAGAAAGCCAGGTAGAAAAAGATGGCAAGGTTTCTTTTCCAGCCACCGAAATGGATGCCGAAGACCCATTGTTTATTTTATACACTTCCGGCAGCACCGGTAAACCAAAAGGCGTGGTGCATACCATTGCCGGTTATATGCTTTGGACGGCCTATACCTTTGTAAACGTATTTCAATACAAACCAGGCGATGTACATTTTTGCACCGCAGATATTGGCTGGATAACGGGCCATAGTTATATTGTGTATGGTCCGCTCGCGGCCGGTGCCACTTCCATGATGTTTGAAGGAATACCAACCTGGCCTGATGCCGGCCGTTTTTGGGATATTATACAAAAACACAAAGTCAATTGTCTGTACACCGCACCAACGGCCATTCGCAGCCTGATGAGTTTTGGTACAGATCCTGTCAATGGAAAAGACCTCTCTTCTTTAAAAGTATTGGGAACGGTTGGTGAACCTATTAATGAAGAAGCCTGGCACTGGTACGATGAACATATTGGCCACAAAAAATGCCCCATTGTAGATACCTGGTGGCAAACAGAAACCAGTGGTTGTTTAATTAGTAACCTGGCGGGTGTAACACCGTCCAAGCCAAGCTGGGCAACATTACCAATGCCGGGCGTTCAGCCGGTATTGGTAGATGAGCAGGGAAACGAGGTAACCGAAAAAGATGAACACGGCATCATTAAAGGCAACCTGTGTATCAAAGCCCCGTGGCCTGGTATTTTAAGGACAACCTGGGGTGATCATGAACGCTGCCGCACCAATTATTTTGCTACTTATCCAAACATGTATTTTACAGGGGATGGAGCATTAAAAGATGAAGAAGGCAATTACCGCATTACAGGCAGGGTAGATGATGTATTAAATATCAGCGGTCACCGCATTGGTACCGCCGAAGTAGAGAATGCCATCAACATGCATTCGGGTGTGGTAGAAAGCGCAGTAGTAGGCTATCCGCATGATATTAAGGGCCAGGGCATTTATGCGTATGTAATTTACAATGGTCACCATGGCGATGAAACCCTGCGTCGCCAGGACATTAGCTTAACCGTATCCAAAATAATTGGGCCTATCGCCAAACCTGATAAAATTCAGTTTGTAACGGGCCTGCCTAAAACAAGGAGTGGCAAAATTATGCGGCGTATTTTAAGGAAAATCGCCGAAGGCGAAATTGCTAATTTGGGAGACACCAGCACATTGCTTGACCCAGGTGTGGTGGAAGAGATTAAGAATGGGAAGTTGTAGAAATGTGCTCTTATTACGCACTCACCCAGTTGGACGATCTATGTGTAACTGGGTGAATTTTTTTGTGCTTAGATGTGAGAATTAAATTGGTGAGATTACATTCATTTCCGATAGCTCTAACTCTTTGTGTATCCAATGTTGAATCGACCTGTTAAATATTTTAAGGGTTAAATTCTAATTGCATTTTTTCCATTAATACTATCAGCGAGCTTTGTAGTATCAACTTCAGATGGAATTAAAATCCGTTTTTGGTTATCCTTTCTAATGTGATTATTCACTTTTGTGGTTTGGTGATTTATTAACGTTTGCAAAATAATTAAGTAAGGATAACCAAAAACGGATTTTAATTCCATCTGAAGTTGATACTACAAAGCTCGCTGATAGTATTAATGGAAAAA
>JANYFI010000792.1 GCA_025362765.1 Ferruginibacter sp.
CAAGAATATTTTTTAATAACTAATTCACTAAGCGAAAAAAAAATATTGATTACGGCTGGCCCCACTTACGAGGCCCTTGATCCGGTAAGATTTATTGGCAATCATTCTTCCGGTAAAATGGGGATTGCAATTGCGACAGAATTTATGGAACGCGGAGCGGAGGTTACATTAGTGTTAGGACCTTCATTTCAAACTGTTCCGGCGGGAATAAAAGTAATCAATGTGAAGTGTGCCGAAGAAATGTTTAACGCCTGCATACCTGTTTTTAAAAATAGCGATATAGCAGTAATGTGTGCAGCAGTGGCTGATTATACGCCCGTTATTGTAGCGCAGGAAAAAATAAAGAAATCCGAAAATTCTTTTTTTGTTGAATTAAAGAAAACAAAAGATATTTTAAAAGAGTTGGGGGCCATTAAAAAGTATGGTCAGCTATTAATTGGATTTGCGCTGGAAACTCACCAGGAGAGGGAAAATGCTTTGAAAAAGCTCGCTGATAAAAATGCAGATATGATCATTTTAAATTCTTTAAACGATGCAGGGGCAGGATTTAGAAACGATACTAACAAAATAACTATTTTTGATAAGAATGGTGGCGAGCAACATTTTGACACCAAAACAAAGAAAGCGGTTGCCACCGATATTGTAAATGCCATCATCGGTTTGTAATATGAATTATACAAAATTTAAACTACTGATATTTTTTGCATTACTTGTAACTTCTGCCAGTGCGCAGGAACTAAACGCAAGGGTAACTGTTAACAGTAGCAGGGTGGGTACCAGTGTCAATAAGAGTACTTTTCAAACCCTGCAAACAGCATTAAACACTTTTCTAAACAATCGTAAATGGACGACAGATAACTTTTTACCGACTGAAAAAATTGATTGTAATTTTCTATTGAATCTTCAACCGGGTACTGACGCAAATGTTTACACGGCTTCACTTACTATCCAGGCCGGCCGGCCAATATTCAATTCTTCTTATCTATCCCCGATTATCAATTACCAGGATGCGGATGTAACGTTTAAATATGTGGAGTTTCAGCAATTGGATTTTAACGACAACAGGGTATCCGGTGCAGATGGGTTAGTGTCAAACCTTACCGCCGTATTTGCGTACTATGCTTATATGATTATAGGATTTGACTATGATTCCTATGCGCAACGTGGCGGCGTTCCTTATTTTTCCAAAGCGCAAAACATTGTAAACAATGCACCTGAAGCAAGAGGTATCGCTGGATGGAAAGCCTTTGACGGTACCCGTAACCGTTACTGGCTCACAGAAAATATGGAAAATAGCAGGTATGCGATTATGCATGATATCTATTATGCTTATTACAGAAAAGCGGAAGACAAATTGGTTGAAAATGAAACTATTGCCAGAGCTGAAATGCTAAATGTGATAAATATGCTCAGTAGTTTTAGTGCAGATAATTCCAACGCAATGATTAAGCAATTTTTCTTTCAGGGAAAGGCAAATGAGTTGATTAAGATATTTGCAAAAGCGCCGCCGCAGGATAAGGCGAGGGCATCCGAATTATTACAAAAGATGGATATGACAAACGCTGCCAGGTATAAAGACGAATTGAAATGATAAAAATATCGGTATTTATTATATTGATCATTTTTTTTGAAAGTTGCAACAATAAAGATGGCATTCCCTCAGGCATTTTAAAACCCGATAAAATGCAGGCTGTTTTTTGGGATATAATGCGGGCCGAAACTTATACCGCTCAATATATAAAAAAAGACAGCACAAAAAATCCAATCATTGAAAACGCCACACTGCAGCAACAAATTTTTGCAACGCATCATGTTACCAGGCTAGACTTTTATGAAAGTTACCGCTTTTATAATGTGCATGCTCAATTAATGCGTGTTTTACTTGACAGTATCACCACCATTCGGGAAAGAGAAAAATATACCATATTGTATAGCAAACCGGTTATAAAACCATTTTCGCTGGAACCGTTGCCACCTGAGCCTCCGATCATTCCTATCCCTGGTGTAAAGTTCGTAACAAAAGCCGAAAACGATACTACACAAAAAGTTACCCATAAATTTGTACCGCTGCGTTAACTACAAAACCCTTACGAATGAAAAAAGTATATGATGACATAGGTGAAGCAGTAAAAGATATTTTTGATTCAGCCACAATTATGTTTGGTGGTTTTGGATTATGCGGTATACCAGAAAATTGCATAGCAGCCCTGGTGCAAAAAGGCACAAAAAACCTAACCTGCATAGCCAACAATGCGGGCGTTGATGATTTTGGTATTGGCCTGCTGCTGCAGAAAAGACAGGTTAAAAAAATGATCTCCTCCTATGTGGGTGAAAATGCTGAGTTTGAGCGACAGTTACTGAGCGGCGAATTAGAAGTAGAGCTAATTCCGCAAGGTACATTGGCTACCAGATGCATGGCGGCTGGGTATGGAATGCCGGCAATATTTACCCCGGCAGGAGTAGGAACAGAAGTAGAGATCGGCAAAGAAGTAAGAATTTTCAACAATAAGGCGTATTTACTGGAATAC
>JANYFI010000804.1 GCA_025362765.1 Ferruginibacter sp.
ATATTTTTAAGTTTTCTTTCTTCCCTGCTGATTCCCCGTTTATTCAATGGTATGCAGCAAAGCATTGAAAACGAAAAAGCACTGTTGAATCAATTGAATCAAAAACAACAATCTCTGCAACACACCCTTGAAACACTGGAAGAAAAAAATGACGAGTTGGAACAGTTTGCTTATGTAGCCTCGCACGACCTGCAGGAACCGCTGCGGATGATCACTATTTTTTTACAACAACTGAAAAGTAAATACGATGGCGTCATAGATGAACCGGGAAAAAAATACATTGCTTTTGCAGTTGATGGCGCTAACAGAATGCGGCAGATAATATTAGACCTGCTTGAATATTCCCGTGCCTGGCGTACTGAAACCGCGATGGAAAATATTGATTTAAACGGGCTGGTAGATGACATTAAAATATTGTTTAGCAACATTATTCATGAAAAAAAAGCCGTAATTACTACAGCCCATCTTCCTGTAATACAATTATACAAAACGCCTTTGCTGCAACTGTTTCAAAATATGATAAGCAATGCTTTAAAATATTGCCGGGCCGATGGCCAGGTTTGCATTCACATTGATGTGAAGGATATGGATAGTCACTGGCAGTTTGCGGTGAGTGACAATGGCATTGGTATTTCGCCTGTATATTTTGATAAGATTTTTGTTATTTTTCAACGGCTGCACAATAAAAACAATTATTCCGGAACTGGTATCGGTCTGGCTATCTGTAAAAAAATAATTGATAAAATGGGCGGAAAAATCTGGGTAGAATCTGCGGAAGGAAACGGAAGCACTTTCTATTTTACTATTCCAAAATTTGCAGATAGTAAAATATCCTAACGTTGTTCACGGGACCTGCCGGTAGTAAACAATTGGAAAAATGAACACTTTTGAAAGTGTTTTTATGTAGTCAATTAAGTGTAATACCTAAAGTGTTGTCTTTTGGCGGTCCATCAAAAGACCATCAAGATGTCATTTAAAATACTTCAATATTTCATTTGCTATCAATAAATTTCCTTTTTCGTTTGGATGATTTACCTGAGACATATAAGTTGAAAGACTATCTCCTAAAATCACTTTTTGTTTGAATGCTTCATAACTATCTGCAAGACCAACGCCATATTTATTGGCTAACAATTTTATTTGTGCTGAATGTTTTTGCAAATCATTATTTGAATTGAGGATATTAATACTTTGGTCGGGTGAGGGAGTTAAAAGAATGACTTTTATTCCTTTTTTTGTAGCTTTTTCAATCATACTGCTCCAGGCTACCGCTGATTTTTCAAGTCCAATTGACCTGTCATTTAATGCATAATCGATAAAGAGCACATCTGGTCTATGCACTAAAACTTCTGATTCGAACCGCTTTTCACCATTAACTGAATTTTCTCCGCCAATTGAAGTATTAATTATATTGATTACTGCATATGGATAGAGGTCTTTTAATTCTTTCAATAATAGAAAGGGGTATGAATTGAAAGTGTTAACCACAGGTGTTTTAAAGTAACCGGCAGGAACCGAATGGCCATGAAAAACTAAGTTAATAGTCCTATTGTCTGGCCATTTCTTTTCGAGGGCTAATTTACAGTCTTTCAAATAATCTGAGGAATTTGCAACGTTGTTTGTAGTATTTGATTTACTTGGAAATAAAATAGTTGAAAACAAAACGAAAAAGATAATTTTCATTGCAGAAATTTATATGATGTATCAAAATTTGCCAGGTAACATACGCATGTTGTCTTTCATCCATTTGAAAGTTGCAAACCAACGCTTTTACCTAACGGAAAGGCTTGGCTAAGGATTAGAATTTATTTTTTGCTCCGCAGGAAACTACAGCCTAAAAAAGTTATTGTCTGTCCACTGTGTAATTCAGTTCAGTTACCCCGCAAGCAAATTGTCGGGTGGTCAATAATTTTAGTTTTATTTTGTCTTTGATGTCTGCAAACAATGGAATGCCGCATCCAAGAATAATTGGATTAACAAATAGCCAGTAGCCGTCAATTAAGTTCAGTTGCATCAATGAATGTGTTGCTGTCGGGCTGCCAAAAAGTGCAATCTCATTATTGCCGCCATCATTGGTTTTTTTTATTTCATTTATTCTTTCCAAAAGGTTGTCGTTAATAATTGTTGTGTTAATAAGATCGGCGCCCTTCATTTTTTTTGATACAACAACTTTGTGCACTTTGCTATACCACTTTGAATGTTCAATATCGTGCCGGGACGCTCCCGGCTCGTCTCCGGCGGTAGGCCAGTAGCTTTCCATTGTTTGCAAACATCAAAGACAAAATAAAACTAAAATTATTGACCACCCGACAATTTGCTTGCGGGGTAACTGAACTGAATTACACAGT
>JANYFI010000813.1 GCA_025362765.1 Ferruginibacter sp.
CAGCTTTGGTTGCTAATACTTCTGAATGTTCGTAAAAATTATCCCGTTTTAAGTTAGCAGGATAAATTATAGAAGGAACATCCGTGGTCTTTTCGTCCCCAGGCTGTTGCCAGCGCATTGTATAGTCAGGATGTCCTACCCGGTTTGTGAATAAATTAGTGTAGTTGATGGAAGAGCGTTGAAACCAGTAGCCAAATTTCCCGGTAATACGAACTGTTACGGAAATATTGTTCCAACTAATTGTATTACCAACAGATGCTGTTGCTGTGGGTAATGTTGGCCCTATATACTTCATGTCTGTTATCAATGTATTGGGCCCTGTAAGGTCATAGTAATTCTTGCTAACCTGTTCCTGGTAATACCCCTGCGGATCTCCCGTAAGTGGATCAAGCCCTGCCCATTTATAATCATACAATGCATATACAGGCTTTCCTTCTATGGCTGAATAAAAATTACCGTTGGTAAAATTGCTACCCTGCTTATTCAAAAGATAATAATGCAGCACTTTATCTTTATTAAAGTTCAGGTTGAGTTGAGTGCTCCAATTTATTTTCCCTATAATATTTTTACTGTTCAATCCAATGTCAAAACCATGACCAGCAATACTTGCCACATTTTTTACAACAAAATCTAATGGGAGTCCGGTATAATCAACTGGTGTGGTTCCAAACAAATTCACTCCCTTCTTATAATAATATTCTATGGAGCCCTGCAATCGGTTTCCAAACAAGCTGAAATCAATACCTGCATTAAGCATGTTTACTTTTTCCCAACTCAGCGTATTATTCTTGTATTGTGAAATTCTGGCTATAGGCAACTGTGTATATTGTGAAACTGTATTATAATCAAGGATTGTATAGGCTGACCTGGAAGGGTCTGCATTACCACTGGCTCCATAACTAACACGAAATTTTAATAAGGAAATATCATGTATGGAATAAAAATCTTCTTTGCTAATATCCCATGCTACTCCTGCTGACCAAAGGGGCAACCATCTGTTATTCGGTGTGGCACCAAATAAGTTAGAAGCATCTCTACGGGCACTTGCTGACACCGTGTATTTATGCCGCAATGTATAAGCAGCGTTACCATAAAAAGAAATATTCCTGTTATCTGTCTCCCCAAAACCATTTCTTGACGGTATCAGGGTTTGGTTAGTTGTAAGATAATTAGCAAACTTAGTTTTATAATCTACCAACCCTGTAGTTAGTATATCCGGGTCATAACCATACGTTCTAAAGCTGTTGTATGTCCCGTTTATTTTCCGGTATTCAGCACCGGCTAAAAAATTAATTTCATGATTACTCCATTGCCTGTTGTAATTACTCTGTCCTCTTATATGTTGTGTTTCCAACAGGTTCCTTTCATTATCAAGAATCGCTCCTTTCGGTACATTGTACAAAGGTTGCCCAGAGGCAGTATTGAGTACGGTATAAGTATTTATGACATCACGGGTAAAATAGCTACCTATATTATATAATGCCTTACCATCTGTGACCTGTTTACCATATTGATATTTTACATTTAAAGAAATGTACTTGTTAAGTTTATAAGTAAGCCCTGCGTTTACATATACTGATTGCAAGTTTGTAGTGTTCTTTATTTGTTTGTAGTCTGTTAGGGGGTACCAATTCCAGTCTAATAGCTTACCAGCCCCTGCTGTATCAGTATAAGCCCCACGGTATTGGTATAAAACCGGCAAGGCATTTCCATTATTGTCTGCCAATGACGTATAAACCGGCAGGCTACCTAATTGCGCCCTAGTTTGTTCATAACCTGTCTTTCCCGCTGTGGCTGTGCTTTGGGTATAATCGAGTCCGGTTGTCAATTCAAGAGCAGGCGTAATTTTAAAAGTTTGACCAGTGCGGAAATTTATGCGGCTATATTTTTCTTTAAGTGTACTTGTATTATTATCCCACCCGCCGCTCATGTTCCATGCCATATTCTTACTGCCACCTCGTACAGTAAGTGCCTGTTGAAAATTAATGCCTTTCTCATAAACATATTTATTAAAATCTTCCCGTAAATCATGATTTCTTAATGATGTAATACCTGCTTCTGCCTGGTCAGTTGAAATGTTTCCCAAAGCATTTTGTGCTAACAATTCTACAACAGGCGAAAC
>JANYFI010000199.1 GCA_025362765.1 Ferruginibacter sp.
TCGGTGAATTTTGCCAGCTCCATTCAAAGCCATTGTCCATAACGGTTGTATCCAGGTCGTTCTCCCACGAAAAATCAGTATTAAAAGTGATGGAAAAATAAATAAAAATAACAATTGAAAGAAGGATGATACCACCGGATATTTTTGAAACAATGGAGGGGATTCTTATGTGCTTCATCCACCGCTTTAGAATAAATATTATCATTAGCCAAAAAACAAAATGAAGGGTAATATTTATCATGGTTTCCGGAATGAAATAAACCTTTTCCATGGAGCTGGCCAACGATGGCGCATTGCTGATAATTGGAAAACCGTGCACTACGATATCCGGCCCATCCGCAACATCCACATACCACCATTTGTCGAAAATTACATACGACAAAAAGGTTAAGGGAAATACCAACCGGCTAATTAGTTTACGCATGGCTGTTGATAAGTTGCACGATGAAGGTACTAAAAAAGAGATGGTTCTGCTGCCAGATGCTTAATTCATTTGAAAAAATATAAACGGTGTGCACAATTTCTTTTGCAGCTATCTTTGCAGCCATACTTAAGGGGTGCCTTACAATTGTTGGTTTAAAAGCAATTGTTGATATAAAGGCTGAGATTATACCCATTGAAAGAAACAGGTTTTACTAACTGCGTTTCTATCATACACCTGATCCGGATAATGCCGGCGTAGGAAAGAGGATATTTCCCGTATGTTCAATGCAGTATTATCGCATCACTTGAGTTCTTTAATTAGTAAGATGATGGATACACAATATTGGTGGCAAATGCTGCTGCAACAAATGAAAGAAACATCCTTAGTGGAATGGCTTTCTGTGGGTTTTGGTGTGGCGGAAGTATTGTATGCCAGGGCGAACAGAATATGGCTTTATCCCACAGGTATCGCCGGTACATTGCTATCAATGTATGTGATGATTGCGGCAGGTTTATATGCAGAAGGATTGTTAAACGGGTATTACCTGCTAATGAGCATTTATGGCTGGTGGTATTGGGTGAACAAAAAAAATGTAGCTCCGGTGAAAATTGCGTATTGTACAAATGCTGATTGGCTCGCAATAATAGGCATTGTCGTAGTTTCTTTTACCATTCTTTTGTACTGCCTTAAAAAATTTACGCCATCAACTGTTCCATTCTGGGATGCATTGGTGAGCGCCACCGCCTGGGCAGGCATGTGGTTGCTGGCAAAGCGAAAAATTGAAAACTGGATATTACTCAACATCTCTAACCTGTTTGCCATTCCATTATTACTGTATAAACATTTGCTGTTGTATAGCGCCCTCACTATTTTTCTTTTTATTATTGCGGTACAGGGTTATTTTGAATGGAGAAAATTAATCAACAAAGAAGCAATCATTCCATTAACCGATGCAAACTGATTTATTGAATATGCAGTTACAACACCTGCCTCACCCCAGTACTTTTATTGATAATGATATTACTGATACTATCAGCAAATATGCAGCGGAGGCAGAAGCAATACAGCAGTTACATCCGCAGCAGCAGTCCATCATCCATCAACAAAACTGGTTAAACCTTTTTGTGCCAAAAACTCATGGCGGCTTGCAGTTGTCATTGCCTGAAGGATTGAAGATAGAAGAGTGTATTGCCTGGGCAGACGGCAGTACGGGTTGGGCCGTAACACTTTGCAGCGGTGCTAATTGGTTTGTTGGATTTCTTCAGCCGGCACTGGCGAAAGAGCTTTTCTGCAACAATAAAGTCTGCCTTGCCGGAAGTGGAAAAGCCGCGGGTATGGCAAAAGACCTGGGCGATGTGTATGAAATAACCGGGTATTGGAACTATGCCAGCGGTGCTTTTATGGCGACTGCTTTTACAGCCAATTGTGTGATAGAGAAAGCCGGGGAGCTGTTAAAAAATGCGGACGGCAGGCCGCTAATAAAAAGTTTTGTATTGCTGAAAAATGAAGTAACCCTGCATCTTACCTGGAAGGCAATTGGTATGATAGCCACAGCCAGCAATAGTTTTGAAGTGACTAAATTAATCGTGCCTAAAAGCAGGGCTTTTTTAATTGACAGCAATGCTGCTATCATCGATGCACCTGTGTATCGTTACCCCTTTCAACAATTTGCCGAAGCCACACTGGCCGTGAACAGTGCAGGAATGGCAATGCGTTTTTTAGATATTTGTAAACCTGCTACAGAACAGTTTCCTGTCAATCGCGTTACCGAAATCCATTGGAGCGCTGCGTTTCAGCAATTGCAAAAAGTGAGGACAGCATTTTATGTAGCTGTGCAGCAATCATGGCAAGCGCATATAAAACAATCACCTGACATGCATAGCACTTTGCCGGCTGTTTCCGTTGCAAGCAAAGCACTGGCCGCCACTTCCAGAAAGGTTGTGGATGAACTGTACCCTTATTTTGGCCTGGCAGCGGCCAATCCTGCCAATGAAATCAACCGCGTATGGCGCAATTTGCATACAGCCAGTCAGCATGCAATTTTGTTGGACTGATGATTTCTCCAAATGAACAATAGTCCATGGACGATTGTCCAAAGTTTACAAAATTGGCAACTGACTATTGACAAATCAACATCCACAACTCAACTCGGCTATTGTGGAAAAAGCGCCACGTTTTTTTCTTATTTTTAATATTGTTAATTATTTTTCGGCACTTCGTGGCATTATGCACTACAAAATGCCCTTGTAAAGAAAAAAAACAACTGGCCTATTCTTTGATTTTGACAGCAGCAAAAACCTATAGTAGCAAATGCAAAACGCCACGATGATCCAGTATTTTCACTGGTATACGCCCGATAATATATTGTGGAAAGAATTAAAAGAAAAAGCCGGATGGCTTGCCAACGCTGGCATTACCAGTGTGTGGATGCCGCCTGCGCACAAGGCTGCTGGTGGCGGTTACAGCACGGGCTATGATATTTACGACTTGTATGATTTGGGCGAATTCAACCAGAAAGGAACGGTGCGTACAAAGTATGGCACTAAAGAAGAATACCTGCAAGCCACGGCTGCACTACATGCAGCAGGTATACAGGTAATAGCCGACATAGTTTTAAACCATAAGGCAGGTGGGGATGAACCGGAAAGAATAATGGCCGTAAAAGTAAATGAAGATAACAGAAATGAAACCGTGTCGGAACCGGAAGAAATTGAAGCCTACACAAAATTTTTCTTTCCCGGCCGCAATGGAAAATATTCTTCCTTTATTTGGAATCACCAGTGTTTCAGCGGCGTGGATTATAACCACTTAACCGGCGACACGGCTATTTACAGGTTGTTGAATGAGCATGGAGATAACTGGGAGGAAATGATAGACGATGAAAAAGGGAACTATGATTACCTGATGTATTGTGACATTGAATTTAGAAACAATGTGGTAAGAGAGGAGTTGTTGCAATGGGCTAAATGGTTTCACGAAACCGCTGGCTACGATGGTGTAAGGCTGGATGCAGTGAAACACATGTCGCCGTTTTTTTATACAGAATGGCTGCGCAAACTGCGGGAGCAAACGGGGAAAGATATTTTTGCAGTGGGTGAATATTGGGCGCCGGGACAACTGGATTTACTGTTGAAGTATATTGAAAAGACGGAAGGTGAAATGAGTTTATTTGATGCTGCCCTGCACCATACTTTGCACGTGGCTTCCAACAGTGGCCATGACTTTGATATGCGGACTATTTTTGATGGCAGTCTGGTACAGGTGAACCCGTTGCTGGCAGTAACGGTGGTTGACAATCACGATACACAGCCGCTACAGGCCCTGGAAGCACCGGTGGAGCAATGGTTTAAGCCGATTGCCTATGCATTGATTTTGCTGAGGGTAGATGGATACCCCTGCGTATTTTATCCTGATTTATTTGGATGCAGTTATAAAGACAAAGGAAAAGACGGCGGTGACTATGAAATTTTTCTGGATAAAGTTGATGGTATAGAAGCCTTGTTACAGGCAAGGGCAAAGCATGCGTACGGCCAGCAACGCGATTACTTTGATCATGCCAATTGTATTGGGTTTACGAGAGAAGGAGATGAGGAGCACAGTGGTTGCGCCGTGTTGCTAAGCAATGGAGAGGAAGGAAATAAGACGATGGAAGTAGGCAAGCGCTATGCAGGCAAAACGTTTACAGATAGCCTGGGGAAACATACAATACCCGTTACAGTTAATGAGGAAGGATGGGCTGAATTTTATTGTCTGGCGGCATCCGTATCTGTTTGGGTGGAGGCAGTGTAGCTAGTAAAAAAGCAGGAAAGTGGAAGCAATCTAAATGGGTAAGAAAAATTTATTCTTTAACCAGGTTGCGTAAGGTCATTGCGTTTTTAAAAGCATCCCCAATGGTATTATTGAAATAAGCGTACACGTCTTTCCCATCTTTTAGCCATCGCTTTATTTTTACTGCTTCCTGCTGTAAAAATAAAGCAGGGTAGCTTCCCCTGTAATCGCCTGCTGGCCCATGATACCGGCAATAAACAAATGGCGCCTGCGTATAGAATGTGTTGTTTTTTCCTTTGGCGATATCGTGCAATACCAGCGATGCTCCATAATGATTCAACAGATCAACCGTTTCTGCGGTGTACCAGTCACCGCTTCTGAATTCTACCGCCAAACGCCAAAGTTTTTGGCGGTCTTTTGATGCAATGACATTTAGTAAATGTTCTACCTGGCTAAAATAATCAAAAGAAATTTTGCCGGGAAACTGTATCAATAAACAACCCGCTTTTGCAATAGCCGTGGCAGCCTGCATAAACTGCCCTATATCTTCAGAAGAAAATTTCAGTTGTTTTGCATGGGAAATGTCCCGAAATAGTTTTACAGAAAAACGGAAATCATCCGGCACATCCAACGACCATTTTTTAAAAGTAGCCGGAAGGGGAATTTTATAAAAACTACTGTTTAATTCAACCGTATTAAACAGCGAACTGTAATAATGAAGTCGGCTATTGTTACGGTATGCTTCAGGAAAAGTTTGCTTATTTCCCGCAAGGACAATATTACTGGTACCCATTCTGA
>JANYFI010000219.1 GCA_025362765.1 Ferruginibacter sp.
GGTATGCAAATACGCAAAGACATTACGGTTATCATGGTTGCTCCAAAATGTCCGGGTACAGAAGTGAGGGAAGAATATAAAAGAGGATTTGGCGTACCAACTTTGATTGCGGTACATCCCGAAAATGATCCCGAAGAAAAAGGCTGGGCTTACGCCAAAGCCTATGCGGTTGCCACTGGCGGCCATAAAGCAGGTGTATTGAAATCATCTTTTGTTGCAGAAGTGAAAAGTGATTTGATGGGCGAACAAACCATTTTGTGTGGACTGTTGCAAACGGGATCAATTTTGAGTTTTGATAAAATGATTGAAAAAGGAATTGATAAAGCTTACGCAGCAAAATTAATTCAATACGGTTGGGAAGTGATTACGGAAGCCCTGAAACAAGGAGGTATTACTGCCATGATGGACAGGTTATCGAACCCTGCAAAAATTAAGGCTTTCGAAATTTCCGAGCAAATGAAAGATATCATGCGTCCGTTGTTTCAGAAACACCAGGACGATATCATGAGTGGAGAGTTTTCTAAAACAATGATGGAAGACTGGGCTAATAATGATAAAAATTTATTGACCTGGAGAGCAGCAACCGGCGAAACAGCTTTTGAAAAAACTGCTCCCACCGTTCATAAAATAGCTGAACAGGAATATTTTGATAATGGATTATTGATGGTAGCATTTGTGAGAGCGGGCGTTGAATTAGCTTTTGAAACAATGGTTGAATCAGGCATCAAAGAAGAGTCTGCCTACTATGAATCGTTGCATGAAACACCGTTGATTGCCAACACGATTGCCCGTAAAAAATTATTCGAAATGAACAGGGTTATTTCTGATACTGCTGAGTATGGCTGTTACCTGTTTGACCATGCCTGTAAACCTTTGCTCGCCGACTTTATGAAAACAGTGGATACTAACCTGATAGGTAAAAACTTTAATGCTGGTATTGATGCCGGTGTTGACAATAAAGTAATCATCGCTGTTAACGAAATTATCCGTTATCATCCAATTGAATCAATAGGTGCGGAATTAAGGCAGGCAATGACGGAGATGAAAACAATTAGTACGGTGGCATAACCCCCATCCCCGAAGGGGATAATTTGAAGAGATCAATTTTTTGAGAATTTAATTAATTGAATATAATTAATGCAGTTTGCGGTGGACGATATCAAAGATGTAAGGGCAGCTAATCAAAGTTTGGAACAACAAGATTTAGTTAAGTCGATAAATACCCTCCCTTTAGGGGATGGAGGCTGTATTGCCTTCAATATTCCTGCTGCTGCCGAAAGATTAAGGAATATTATTGTAAGAACACCCCTTTCTTTTAACGCAAATCTTTCTAAAAAATATGGCTGTACTGTTTTTTTGAAAAGAGAAGATTTGCAGGTAGTGCGTTCCTACAAATTGCGGGGAGCTTACAACATGATGAGCAGCCTGCCACAGGCACAATTACAAAAAGGAGTCGTGTGCGCCAGTGCCGGTAATCATGCGCAGGGCTTTGCTTATAGTTGCAAAAAGATGCACGTAAAAGGCGTGGTGTTTATGCCGGTAGTTACGCCCAATCAAAAAATAAGTCAAACTAAAATGTTTGGCGAAGAATGGATTGAGGTGAAATTAACAGGAGATACATTCGATGACTGCGCCGTAGCAGCAAAAAAATATACGCTGCAGCATGAAATGACTTTTGTTCCACCTTTTGATGATTATAAAATCATTGAAGGCCAGGGAACGGTTGGGTTGGAAATTTTGCAGGATCAGCCACAGGTGGACTATTTATTTATGCCTGTGGGCGGCGGAGGCTTAAGCGCGGGTGTAGGAACCTATTTCAAAAAATATTCACCGCAAACTATTTTGATTGGCGTTGAACCTGAAGGCGCCCCGGCTATGTATGAATCTTTTAAAGCCGGAAGGCCTGTAACGTTGGATAGTATTGATCGTTTTGTGGATGGGGCCGCGGTAAAAAGCCCCGGAGCCCTTACCTTTGCTATTTGTAAAGAAGTGCTGAAAGAGATTGATTTGGTGCCTGAAGGAAAAGTTTGCAGCACCATTTTAAAGTTATATAGCAAAGATGCTATCGTGGCAGAACCTGCCGGAGCATTGTCTATTGCAGCACTCGATGATTATGCGGAGCA
>JANYFI010000360.1 GCA_025362765.1 Ferruginibacter sp.
ATTACTTCCGAAGCCTGAAATAGAGCCACTATGCGACACCATCTTTCTGCCATACACAGAATCTATTTGCCAGCCATAACCATAGTTATGTATGGCACATGGAGTGTAGGCTTTATCCATCAAATTTTTACCAACTATTTTATTAGCCTGAAGGCCAAGATGCCATTGATATATATCTTTTACTGTTGAATAAACAGCGCCTGCAGCAAAAGGCCCTGTAGAATCTGTGATAACAGCAGGTTGCTTTACAGAGTCATTTAAAACATCATATCCAATAGCTTTTTTATCACTTGCAAGATGCATAAAATCGAAGCCGCTATTATTCATTTTCAGTGGTATAAATATATATTTTCGCACCGCCTCCCAGTAAGTCATTCCTGAAACTTTCTGGATAATATAACCCAATATTACATAACCCGAATTACTGTAGTGCCAATCTTTTCCGGGTGCAAAATCAGGTTTTAATGTTTCAAAGTATTGGATAGTTCTTAGCTCATCGGCCGTATTAATGGAGGAATCTTCTTCAGTAAAATTTCTTATCCCTGACGTATGTGTCAACAGGTGTTCGATGGTAATGCTATCGCCTTTAGGAAAACCTTTGTAATATTGACTGAGCTTATCATTCAGCGACATTTTATTCAACTCTACCAGCTTTAAAATTACTGTTGACGTAAACTGTTTTGTAACCGATGCTATCTGGAACATCGTGTTGGCATCATTAATACTTTTATCATCAGCGTTTTTTATGCCATAACCTTTCTGTAGTAAAATTTTACCTTGCTATGCTACCAGTACAGAACCATTAAACCTGCCTACGTTTGTATAAGCAGTTAGCAGCTCTTCTAATTTTTTTAGGGTAGAATCCTGTGCAAATAGAATTTGTGATAACGCTACTGCAAAGGCAAATACAAATATTTTTTTCATGTTACTGTTAGGTTTAATTATACTGATTGTGTTATAAAATTCGAAATGTTTGTGAGCCGGGCTGAGTACTACTATTGAGCTTCAGTGGCAGCCTGTCCGCCGTGGCGGATCGCACTCTTGTACTTTCTGTTATCTATTGACCTTATGGCTGAATGGAAAGTTGTACAAAAAATTCCTTGCCGTCATCATTAACAGCTATTTGGTGTTTGCCCGGGTAAATTAATTTTAACCTTTCCAGTACGTTCTTAAAACCAATACCGGATTTATCTTTTTCCGAATCATTATCCAATCGGGGATGCACACTGTTGCGCACTTCAAACAAAATATCTTTTTCATTGCATTGAAGATTGATTTTTATCCACGACTTTTTGTTAAGACTAATGCCATGTTTAAAGGCATTTTCAACAAGCGGTATTAAAAGCATAGGTGCTATTTTATAATGACAGTTTTGCCCGTTGGCATTTTCTTCAATAATGATTTCAGGACTGGATTGTGTGCGTAGTTTTTGCAAGGCGATGTAATTGTTCAGGTAGTCTACTTCTTTATGCATATCAATAAAATCAAGGTTATTTTCATGCAGCATAAAGCGCATCATATCTCCCAGTTTCTGTATGCCTTCCGCAGTGTTGGAGGCATTTTCCTGCAGGGCCGTACCGTACAAGGTGTTAAGGATATTAAATAAAAAATGCGGGTTTATTTGAGAACGCAAAAACTGCAGATCAGCTTTTGATTTTACCAGCTGCGTCTCTACCACCCTTAATTGCAATATTTTATCTTTATTATATTGATAAAACAACCAGGTGAGTGGCGTTACGATAAATAACTGTAACGCCCAGCTATACAAAAAAGCAACAGGACCATGTTCGTTTACAATAATAATTAATGGAGCTGCATAAATGAAAGAAGTTGATAACAGCCTGATGATAATTTCCTTTCTGAAAAATGGGGCATCTCCTTTCCTGGGAAACAGCGTGTAGACGTTGCTGATGAACATAGCAACCAACCCGCTTGTCACCATAATATAGTTTGCAAAAAACTGTTGCTCGTGTACAACGTTAAAAGCCTGCAGGAATATATATATTGTTAAAAGCACCAAAAAAAGTGCGGTAATTTTATTGCAAACAGAACTATTATATGCACGCTGCTTGGATGCCAATATGCGGTTAATAATTATTTCCCTTACGATTACATAGAGCCAATATAAAATAACCACCGCTGCTGCTCCA
>JANYFI010000402.1 GCA_025362765.1 Ferruginibacter sp.
GCCACCTGCCGTGATCTGGATTCTTTTATAATTAAAAAAAGCATCTATAATTTCCTGTCCTGCGGCGATGTATTCTTCGGGTAACACCAGGATAATCGTAAGGTCGTCATACGATTCCAGGAACGTTTGTAACGAATAATATAAAACAGGCTTGCCTTTAATCAGCAAAAATTGTTTGGGCATTAAATTGTTCATCCTGGTGCCGTTGCCGCCGGCTACTATTACAGCTACTTTTTTCATTACTGCAAAATTATAATTTTTAAGGTACAATAAAGATTAGTAATTACTTTGCAGGCATGTTTTTAAAGAAATACGCAGCCGCTTTTATGTTGCTTGTATTGCTCGCCGGTTGCAATAAAAAAGAAAAACAACTGCAACAGGTAATGGCGTTACAGCAAATGAATGACCTCGCCACGGTAGAATATGTGGTAACAAAAATTATAAAAGCCAACGATAATACAAGCTGGTACAAAATAGGCGACCGTAAAATATTAATGAGCTGCAAAGCTACGCTCACAGCCGGTATTGACCTGAGCGCCCTAAAAAGCAACAACATAAATATTGAAGGAAAAAACATTACCCTTACTTTACCCCACTCTAAAATAATTACAGTAAATATTAAGCCGGAAGATATAGTGGAAGAATACGAGGAAGTAGGCGCATTAAGACAAACCTTTACCGGTGAAGAAAGAAATGCACTCGCTGTTCAGGCTGAGAACCAGGTAAAGGCAAGCATTGCCGACCTGGGCATTTTACAAACAGCAGAAACAAATGCGGCATTGTTTGTAAATAATTTTTTACACCGGCTGGGCTTCGAAAAAATAATGATTCATTTTGATACCATAACTACTACCAACAACTAAATGCGTAAAATACTTACCCCATATTTGTGGCTTGCGTTGCTGTTACTGGCCGTTATACTGGTATTTCAGCAAATAAAATGGCTGCCTTCTTTTGGCGATATTTTTAAAAGCAACCCACTGGAAATTGAGCATACTCCCATTGTAATTAAAGAAATCAATGCACTGGCACAACTGATAACCGTTACGGCTTATAATGAAGTGGTGATTGACCAGACGAATCCCGGAAATCCTGTTTTTAATAACCCCGTAGTGCCCTCATTACTGAATGTTCCCAACATACGCTATTCCGATAAAAAAATCGTACTGATTGGTAAAGGAAAAGTAATGGCGGGTGTAGATCTTTCAAAATTAACTGATAAAGATATTTTTGTAAAAGGCGATTCGGTTTCACTCATTCTGCCAAAACCTTTGCTGCTGCAGGTTATTCTTAATCCATCAGACTTTGAAACTTTCCAGGAAACCGGCACATGGACCGACAATGAAATACGGGCAATTAAAATGAAACTGAGAGACAAGCTGATTATTACGGTACTGCGTCAGCATATTATTCAGCAGGCAGGCGACAAAGCAAAATTGATTATGGAAAACTTTTTACAGAACGCTGGGTTTAAGAAAGTAACGGTAAGCGTTAAGGCTAATAGCTGATAATATACTGCAGTTTCAATATCTGCTATCCGACATCCCGGCTATCTTTTCAAGAATCATTTGTTCCGAAATCATTTGCATGCAAGCATGATCGCCACGGTAACAGGGTTTGTTACCAAATACAGAACAAGGGCGGCAAGAGAGCTCAACCTGGATACCGTTTTCCGGCAACTGCCCCCAACCAGCGAAGCCGGCATAAGGATGTGTAGCTCCCCAGATGCTAATTACCGGAATGCCAAATAACGCAGCAAGGTGCATATTAGCAGAATCCATACTAAGCATTGCACCTAAATTACTTATGATCGCCAGCTCTTCCTCAAAAGAAAATTTACCCGCCATTGCATACACGCCTGTTGATTCATTCGCCCATTGTTGCAATATGGCAGCTTCCTTTTCGCCACCGCCAAAAAGAAGCACTGTATAGTTTTCTACTGCCAGTTGGTTTACTACCATTCGTATCTTTTCCAGCGGATACATTTTTTCGGTATACTGGGCAAAAGGCGCCACCCCGATTATTTTTTTATTGCCGGCAAATATTTTTTCCGCCGCGGCGGGAATAATTTTCTTCGTAAAAACCGGCGATTGATTACTAATATTCACCCTGAATCCAAGTTGCCTGAATACCTGTGCATAACGTTCATGCGTAGCCGTAAGTGGCTGAAAAATTTTATTTTCCTTTCTTGTAAGCGCTTTTTTTTCTTTTCTTCCCTTGTCAATGGTGGCCGTTACGTATCCATAAAAACCAAAAAAAGTTTTTAGTAAAGAAGAACGTAAAACACTGTGCAGATCAGCAATGGCGGAAAAATCAGCCGTTGCTTTTAATTCTTTAAACAACTGAAACATACCTGCTGCGCCCTTGTGTTGCCTTTTTAAATAAGCCGGGTGAAAG
>JANYFI010000480.1 GCA_025362765.1 Ferruginibacter sp.
AGGAGCAAAAATAAATTAGCTGATTTGCTTATAGCGAAATAATTCTTTCACGATAAAAAAGTCCTCCACAATTGGTGTGTGGCAAAAGTCTATATGAATCTTGAACAACAGGTAATGAGCGAAATGAAGGATGCGATGAAGTCGAAAAACGAAGGTGTTTTGCGAAGTTTGCGTGCCATAAAAGCGGAAATTATTAAAGCAAAAACAGACCCGGGCGCTGGCGGAGAGATTGATGCCGCTACAGAACAGAAATTTTTACAAAAAATGATGAAACAGCGGAAAGATTCTCTGGAAATTTTTGAAAAACAGGGAAGGGAAGATTTAGCTTTAAAAGAAAGAGAAGAAATTGCTGTAATAGAAAAATTTCTTCCTAAACAGATGACAGCAGAAGAAGTTAGCAATGCGATAGCTGCCATCATAGTTCAGACGGGCGCTGCTTCGCTGGCTGATTTGGGCAAGGTAATGGGCGTTGCGAGCAAGCAATTAGCTGGTCTTGCCGACGGGAAAACAATCAGCGGAATAGTAAAAGATTTATTGACCAAATAATATTTTTTCTTGATCGACATCATTTTTGCCATATTAATTTTAATAGCCGTTTTTAAGGGGTATCAAAAAGGGCTTATAGTTGCGTTATTTTCCATAATAGCTTTTATACTTGGCCTTGCAGCAGCCATGAAATTATCCGCGGTAGTGGCGTTATATCTTCAGCACAACGCTACTATTTCTGCTTCCTGGCTACCTTTTATTTCTTTTACCATAGTGTTTTTAGTGGTAGTAGTACTAGTTGGTTTGGGCGGCAGACTAATTGAAAAAACGGTTGAAATGGCCATGCTTGGCTGGTTAAACCGAATAGGAGGTATATTATTATACCTGGTATTGTACATGATCATTTTCAGTGTGTTTTTATTTTATGCGGAAAAAATACACCTGTTTAGTGAATCAACCGCCGACTCATCTAAAGTGTATCCTTTTATAAAGGATTGGGGACCTTTTGTTATAGACGGATTTGGTAAAATTATCCCGGTTTTTAAAGATATGTTTACTCAGCTGGAAGGTTGTTTCGAAAGCATATCTTCCAAAATGGCCCATTAATTTGAGGCATTGTTTTATTTACTGTAATTTTAACCTGAATTACTATTTTAGCGGTTAGTTACATCACCAGCATTTTATCTATTCCAACGATGAGTTACGAATTTAAACAAGACGGTAAATTTAAATATATAGAAGTTGGAGAAGGAGAACCATTATTATTGCTGCATGGCTTATTTGGCGCGCTTAGTAATTTTAAAGACCTCATAGAACATTTCCGGCGGACGCATACGGTAATAGTGCCAATACTTCCTTTACTGGATCTTGACCTGTTACATACTTCTGTAGGCGGCCTTGAGAAATTTGTTTTTAGATTTATTGAACACCGGAATTATACAAACATTCACCTGCTCGGGAATTCGCTTGGAGGACATGTTGCCCTGGTGCACGTATTAAAACATCCGGAACGTATTAAATCGTTGATATTAACAGGTAGTTCCGGATTATTTGAAAACGGGATGGGAGATACCTATCCTAAACGCGGCGACAGGGATTACATTCGCAAAAAGACGGAACTCACATTCTACGATCCGGCGATGGCAACTGAAGAACTGGTAAATGAAGTATTTGAAATAACCAATAACCGCATTAAGGTAATTAAAATAATTGCCCTTGCAAAAAGTGCTATTCGCAATAACCTTGGAGAAGAATTGAACGATATAAAACAACCCACCTGCCTTATTTGGGGTAATAATGATAGTATTACTCCCCCCTTTGTTGGGAAAGAATTTAACAACCTGATACCTAATAGTGAGTTACATATTATTGATAAATGCGGCCATGCTCCCATGATGGAAGTGCCGATGGAATTTAATGCTATTCTGGATGCTTTTTTGGCAAAACAAAAATCGCCCATTGTAACAGTTAAGCAACTTTAGATGTCCAATACTTAAAATAGCCATTTTACCGTTATTATAAGTTTACAATTATCTTTTATGTTTACAGCAGAACTGATTAATCATAACATTCCCAGGCTGCAATTGCAGGATTCTGTTGGTAAGGCACTCCGCCTTATCAATGATTACCGTGTTACCCATCTTCCTGTAGTAAATGAGAACCTGTACCTTGGCATGATCAGCGAAGATGATTTACTGGATGCCTATGATGAAAAGTCAGCCATAGAAATATTACAGGAATTTTTTGTGCGGGATTCGGTAAAAGACAATGTTCATTTTTTAATGGCGGTCAATTATATTGGCCTGCATGAAACTTCCATTGTGCCGGTAATAAATGCTGTCAATATATTTATAGGTGTAATAACGATGATAGATCTCTTAAAAGCGCTTGCGCCATTTTCCGGATCCAAAGAGTCAGGCGGCATCATTGTATTGGAAATGGAACGCCCACAGTTTGCGGTTTCTCAAATAAGCCGCATTGTTGAAGGCAATGACGCCCAGATTTTACACCTCAACACAACCGTCCATCCAGATTCAGAAATATTAACGGTGACTCTTCACCTGAATAAAACCGACATTAGTGGGATAGTAGCTGCTTTTGAAAGATATGAATACAATGTTATTTACAATTTCAGCGATGAAAAATTTGAAGATAATACTGATACCAACTATCGCCATTTGATGAATTACCTGGATATATGATTCTGACTAGCCTCCTGTAGTTTTCAGGAAAAATTTGCCTCAATTTAAAAGCTATGTTATTTGGTTTAGCCTCTTTTTGTATAATAAATATTGTACAATCCGGGTAGCATTACTTTGAATTCAATTTAATAAATTTATTAAAAAATTGGTAATTTTTTTCAGCTAAATTAGCAGAACGTATATTTTATCGCATTACACCTGGCATCGGTTTTTTGAAATCAGGTGTAACATGGCGGTTGATTAACGGAAGAGTTTTTTGCCGGTATACTTAAACAAAACAGATGAAAATTGCAATATATAGCAGGGGTATTGAAAATGATCAGCATAAAGACATTGAAACCTTTATGGAAGAATTAAAAACTTACAATGTTGAACCTGTATTTTTCCAGGACTTTTTTAACCAGTTTTATTCGGCTGTTAACATGCGTGGAAAATACAGCACATTTAACGCAGCTGAAGACCTTGATGATAGTTTTGATTTTTTGATAAGTTTAGGGGGAGACGGTACCTTGCTGGACACGGTGACTTTTATACAGGATAAAGGCATCCCTGTTCTAGGTATTAATTATGGCCGGCTGGGTTTTTTAGCAACCATTGGTAAGGAAGATCTTGGATCTGCAATAAAAGCCCTTGTTGACAGAACCTACATGCTGGATAAACGAACCTTAATTCACCTGGATGCTGACTTGCCTTTATTTGGTAATGCCCCTTTTGGATTAAATGAATTTGTTATACATAAAAAAGATACATCCTCCATGATAAAAATTCATACATATTTGAATGGGGAGTTTTTGAATACTTATTGGGCAGATGGCTTAATTGTTGCTACACCCACAGGATCTACGGGGTATTCGCTTAGCTGTAATGGCCCTGTAGTTTTTCCGGAAAGTGGAAATTTTGTGATTACACCTGTTGCGCCGCATAACTTAAATATTCGTCCCATTGTAGTTCCAGACGATAATATTATTTCTTTTGAAGTGGAAAGCAGAACGGAAGGTTTCCTTTGCAGCATCGATAGTCGCAGGGAGATTGTGCCAAAAGAGGTTCAACTCGCCGTAAAAAAAGAAGATTTTATGATAAATCTTGTAAGGTTAAATGAAAATAATTTTCTACAAACGCTACGTAATAAGCTTTCGTGGGGGTTGGATAAACGCAATTAATTCCGGGTTCCTTCGTTTCTATCCGTATGTCAATTTCTTTTACCTGATAAGTAAAAGGGCTTAACTTATTTTTTCAAAACAATTCTTTATTTTGCAACTATGAAAAAATCCATCCTTTTTGTCTCTATGATGTTTTGCCTTATTTCTGTTACAATGGCCCAATCAGATTATGGCATGGTTCAACAAGGCGAGTTTGGTATTACAGCGGGCGTAGCCAACTATTTCGGCGATTTAAATACCAGAGCCAAACTAAACCGGCTGAAACCTGCGGTTGGTGTTTTTTATCGAAAACAATTCAATAATTACTTTGGTTTGCGGGTAAGTGCCCACTATGCGCAATTGGGCTACAGTGACATTTATAGTAAAAATACTTTTCAAAATACCCGGAATCTTAGTTTTAATACCGATATTTTGGAGTTTGCTGTTCATGGAGATTTTAATTTTCTTAAATATATTCCCGGAAATCCAGACTATTCATTTACTCCATATATATCCCTTGGGATAGGAATATTTAGTTATAATCCCTATGCGTATTTAAATAATAAGAAGGTATTTCTCCGGCCATTAGGCACCGAAGGACAAAATATAAGATATGTAGGTGCAGATGGTAAGGTAAGGAAGCCTTATGGCAGCACAGCAGTGTGCATTCCAATAGGCCTTGGCGTAAAATACAGTATTAATAATAATATGAACCTTTCCTTTCAAATAGCGCAAAGGCTTACTACA
>JANYFI010000481.1 GCA_025362765.1 Ferruginibacter sp.
CTTAAAAATAGGAAGAAAAAACTAACCTAAATGCCCTTATTTTGTAAGAAATCAGGGCATTTTTTGTAATACTGATTTCCTAAAAAAGCTCTAATTGCTGGGGAATATCGCCTTGTTCGGCTACTTTCTGGCCGTGAAATATCTCCATCATGCCAAATTGTTTATCGGTAATGGTCATAATCCCGACCTTTCCTTTTTCCGGCAAAATCTTTTTTACCCTCGCCACATGGACCTGTGCGTTTTCCATGCTGGCACTGTGGCGCAGGTAAAGGCTAAATTGAAACATGGCAAAGCCATCCGCCATAATTTTCTTGCGAAAATCAGCGGCGATTTTCCGTTCCTTTTTGGTTTCGGTTGGCAGGTCGTAAAATACAAGTACCCACATAATACGGTATGCGTTTAGGCGTTCGGCTTTCATGGTATTTCCGGTAGCAATAGTTTGCGTTGCTCACCGGCATAACACCTGGCAAGGGATACTGCTGTACGCTGCATGGCCACCATTAACGGGCTTTTATCGCCTGCCAGCATAACATCCAGCGTTGGTATTTTTAACAGTTCTACTTTCAGTTCCTGCGTTAATGTTTCTACCGCAGATGTGTTCGCAATCATGCTCCTTACCACCATATCCACATAAGGCCGGTAGGGTTCCATCATGTCATCGGCAAGGCAGTAAGCGTTGTACCGGTTGCGGTGAAAAATGCCCAGTGTTGGCAGCAATCCTGCACCCACAATGGCCCTGGCCATCCCCGCCCTTACAATGGCATAGCCATAATTCAATAAATTATTCGGGGGTACACCATCTCTTTTTCTATAAAAATTCCACGCCGGCGGAAACAGGTTTTGCCAGTAATGCGCCGCCGCCACTGCTTCACTGTTATCCGCGTCTCCGCTTTTTACTTTAGCGGCCAGGTTTTCCAGGAAATAAAACTTGCCCTCCCATTTTTTCAGGATAGCCGCCTGGTTGCTGATTTTAGCTTTTACCGTTTGCTGCCACAACTGTTTCTTTAACGGCTCCGTCGCTTCTATCTGCCATTTAAACCGTTCGCTTTGCAGGGTATTGCTTTCCAGCGGCATCAGCAGGCCGGTAGGGTGGTGGGTATCATTGCAGGTTACCACGGCCACATTGGCTTCTGCCAGTTTATTAAGTAAATAATGGGTAAGGCTTATCTGCTGGTGTTCCAGCACCAGCATGCCAAGGTCTTCAATCGGCACGGTTCTGTCCTCCTTATCTTCCAGCCCTTTTATATGCCGGTAACTCACTACCATTTGCTCATTGGCAAATTTCAGGAAGCAGGCGTTTTCAATGCAGATGGTTCGTTTTATCATAAAGAAAGTTGTTGCAGCCAGCGCATTAAAAATTTATCATACACTGCATAATCCGGCACCTCCACACTGCTGTTGTAATAAATCATTTCCTTTTGCAACAGCGACTCCAGGCTGCGTTTTACAATGGCAGCAGACCCCAGCCGGTACTTGCTTATAAATTGGTTGGCGTAGGGCTGCAGCAGTGTTTCTTCTTTGGCAATGGCTTTTAGCAGTTGCCACTGGGTGGCAGTAAGCAGGTTGCGGTATTGAAAGAATGTACCTTCTCTTTCCTGTATCAGTTTAAGTTTGGCTGCCTGCACCTGCGCCGGCTGTATGTTTTTAATACCCATATTAAACAGCTCGTGGCAAAGACATTGTGTATAGTACGTATGTAATTTGGTAAATGATAAAATATCCGCTGTAATTTCTCCGGTTATTTTAAAACGGTATTTTTTAAATGTACCCGTAATAAACGCCTCGTATTCGGCTTTGGGTATCTGCTGCAGGTTGATGCTGCTGCAGCTAGCATAAAATGGCCTTTTGGCGCTGTTAAATATCTGCTGCATCATGGCTTGGTTGCTGCCGCAAAAAATGAGCGTTACATTCTTAAGGTTTTGCATGGCCGTTCTCAAAATGGCTTCTACATTTTTTTCAGGATAATTCAGTATTTGTTGAAATTCGTCAATGGCAATGACGGTTTTTATAGATTGCTGATCCAGGAACTGCAGCAGTTGCGGAATGGTTTTTTCAAATTGTTTGGGCTGGCTGATATCAAGGCTTAGTTCGGGGCTGCCGCTCAATGGGTCTATACTTACCACCGGGCGAAACAGTTTGATAGCCTCCCAAAACTTTTTGCCAATGCCTTTATTTTCCGGGAAAACGGCATAGATGTGATTGGCCAGCATATTGGTAAGGTCTTTTAAATGCTGGCTGGCATAAATATCCATATAAATACATTTCCTGTTTTTTTGTTTGCCCAGCAGGTGAAATACATGCCGTATCAATGCTGTTTTGCCCAGCCTGCGCAATGCAAAAAAAGCGGTGTGCCGGTGGCTTTGTATATGCTGCGTCAATGCGGCGGTTTCCTGTACCCGGTCGCAAAAATACTCCGGGCCTGAGTAGCTGTTAATGTCAAATGGGTTATTGCTTTCTTTCATTGGTTAAAGTTATTATACATTTTGCATTATACATTTTGTATAATGCAAAATGTATAATTTTATTCTTTTGGCTGATTGCCTTATTATATATTACCCGGCTTTTTGATATACATTTTTAACATATTGCTGTAAGCAGGCGGTTTCTATACAGTTGGTGCGTTTGATCATTTGACGACTTTAATTATTTTACCAATCCTATCAACTTGTAATTTCAAACAAAACTCTTTGAGCGATTGTTTATCCAATGAAAACTCCATTTTGTTTAATTGTGTAAATTCAACTTTATCGATAATTGGAGAGGCTATTGAATTTTGAATAGCATAAAGCCTTTTATCGGTGAAGCTTACAATTTTATAGACGCTGTCTAGTTGCTGCTTTGCTAAATTTGCGAAATCTATAAGACTGTTATTTGCCTGTTCTTCTAAGCTGGGTATATACACTAAATCATTAGGAGATAAATGAAACAAAAGAGCATCGCCGCTTTCATTTTTTTCTGAAACAGATTGCAATCCTTGCTTTTGTCTTTCAATTACAATATTTAAAGGAATCGTTTCATAATTGCGCTTTCCTTTTGTATCTATATACACTCCGAAGAAAAGGTTGGTGCCTTTCGCAGCCACAACAAATTTATCTTTTTTATTACCAGAGATACCTACATTAAATTTATTTCCCCTCGGTTCATATGTCCTCACTTTATAAATAGGGTGATGAGCCTTGCCGCCGTTCAATTCTTTTATATTTTTATTCAATTCATCCAATCCATCTGGTGAAAAAGCTAATTCTGGGTGCGCTGTTACTTTCCCTTCTTTTGTTTCATTGTAGTTATTTAAATGATTTGATAATATTTTCTGGATGCCTGTATCGGTAATAGTTTCAATCTTTTTTTGATTAAAACTTTCATCAATTTTTTCTCTGGAAGCTACATTGGTTATATCCAAATAATATAGCTCAACTTTTGAAATATTTATATCGTTCCATTTATTGTCTTTGTCCTTGAAAAATTTAATCAGTTGTTTTTTATCATATCCTTCAGCGATTAATGACTTGACCTGTTGTTTTAAATCTTTATCAACCAGGGATTCCCAGCTATCCAATCCAACAGAAAGTCCCACTGTTTTCTTTGAGTGTAAAGACACAGCTCCATACACGGTTTCTTTATGCAATGGTTTTCTTATTGCCCAGCTATCACCCTTAGTTTGTTTTAGCTGAACTTTCGTAAGTTGCCCTTCTTCATCTTTCTGCCATTTTTGAAAATGATTCGTAGTTTTATTAATAACTCTAAGATTTTGTTTAAAACTTACCAATGTAGTAAACAATGATTCTTTTGCCTGTAGTGTAAAATTTTCCCAGGGAGTGTAGAAAGTCCACTTGTAGTTTTGGGTACTTCCTGTATTATACTTTTTAAAGCAAATTTTATTTCTCAGATCAAACCTTAAATCTTTTTTGTCATAAAGTGCATATTCATTGTTAAGATAGTTAATATGGCTTCTTGTAGCGCAAGCTATTACCAAAGCATCCAAAGCATGATGCCGATGGTCTATTCTCTTTTTATTAAATCCTTTTTGTAATTCTAAGGGAACTTGAGGAAGAAATTTATTTGTGGCAGGGTTTATTTCTCCAAAATTTGTGCTGTTAGTTAATCCATTCATCCGGATAAACCTTGGAGCAATTAACTCATTCCAAATTTCATTTAATCCCCAATCTTGCTTTAAAGTGCTGGTAATAGAACCATTGCTTGAAATTACGTTTTTAGAAGTAGTTTCCTGTTCACCTTCTTCTCTTACAATATTAGAGAGTAAACCTTTTACGACCTTGGAGATATACCTGCTGTCATTCAATTGTCTTTGTATAAACGTTTCCGGTATTTCAGCCATAAGCAACTTCTTCATTTTGCCTTTAGTCTTTGCAAAATATTTTTTTACATGACTTTCAAAATCTTCTTCCTTTTTAATTTCTACAGTTACTCCAAAATTTAATGTTACTTTTTCACCGCCGTGGTTCTTGATAAACTCAAGTGCAAGTTGATTGTCTTTTAGTTTATTTACTTCAGCTTCGCAAATCACTTTATTACTAAAAGAATCATCAAAGTATCGGGATTGTGGAATAATGTGTTCTATTTCATAAGCTGGTGTAAATAATTTATTCAAAGGAATAATTGCTCCCGTATATGGTGAGGCATAACCTTGCTGAAGCCAAAGTTTATAACGTATAAGTTCTGACTTAGAAGGCAATGCTGTTTTACTGATTTTTAAAATCTCTTCAGGTATTTCATCTTCTGCATTAAGTATTCCTTCTTCATATATTTTTAAAATTTCCTGCTGGCTTGGAGAATAGGGTCGCACATTCTCCACAGTATTGTCATTCATTAGCTCTGCCAGCAGTGCTTTTATTCTTAGGTTAGTGTTTTCATTTTCCGTTATCTGAGAAGTCATTTGTTTACGCTTATCAGAAGGGTTCTTCATCTCACGCCCTAATTCAATATGAATTTCATTAAAGAAATTTTCTTTTCCTTGTCCATAAGTTTTCCAAATGTCTTTTACTACTTGTAGTGTTTCATTTATTACTTGTTCCACAATTGGATTACGAAGTGAATGTTGCTCTAAACGTTGAATATCATCTGCTGTATACCATTTTTTCACTTCACCTTCTTCGGAATGTCTACCATAGGCTGCATAGCAGGCAATATGTAATTCTAAACCTTTGTAGGCTGAAATGTCGTCATCTATGCTTTCTAGTTTTTGCAGCAGCTTTGTATTAATACCTCTTTCATTATTTCCTTTTTGTTTTATCTTTTCTTTTACTGACGTTATATTTTCGTGATAGCTTTCTACGTGTTGTAGAACACTTGCATCATTCCAATATTTACCCATCCTCATTAATGGTAATAATTTTTTAATTGCTTTTGCGGAGTAAGAACCATACTCTTTTTCAATACGTGGGTATTTTTTAAATTGATCAACAAAGCCTTCGTCTAATCCATGTTTCTTTGCAAACGACGTTAATGCTTTTTGTATATCATTTTTGTCTTCGACTGAATAGAGGATATGCCAAAGTGATTCTTCAATTTCTTTTGTTAGAAAACTAGCGGGTACACTTGCTACTTTTGAAAGGCGGGTTTTTATTTGTGAATGTGTTTCATTACATGGGTAGCTTTTATCTTCTACAAAATTCCATCTATACTTTTCAACTTCTTTTTTGAGATTAAAGGCCTGATATTTTAAAAAGGCTTTCTGGTCAACCTCTTTTCTCTCATTAAACCACTCAAAAAGATTTACCCAGTCTTCTTCTTTTTGTAGAAAGTTAGTTGTCACATCCTGATTTGTCTCTCTGATAAATATTTTAAGATTTTTCATCCATTGCCATAACCGGAACTCTTGAAAAAGTGGATGTGACTTGGCTATTGCTTTTATTGACTCAGTTACAAATTTGCCTTCTTTGTTTTTATGTGTTCTGCTTTCGTAGCGACAGTTGCTAATAAGTGATTTCTTACTTTTTAATGGACGTTGATAGAAAATGATGTCATTTAGAAATAAATAAGTAAAATCTTTATTGCCGATATTGCTTCTGTGGGCTTCGTTGTTAGTATATAGTTCTTCAATGCAAGTTTTTAAAATACTGTTGTCTTTTAACTCATTGTGAAATTCTTTTTGTTTAGTAAGAATAGTTAGAAGTTCAGCTTTGTAGAATTTACGCTCAATAGTGCGTACTAAACTCCCATTTATTTTTTGTTCTGGCTTTTGTAAAAGTGTATCGTAAATATAGCAACCAACAGTTTTGACTGATTTTTCTATTTTTTCTTCGGTACTCTTTTTAATTGCTATCCAGTCTTTTTCAGAATCAACAGCTTTAAAACTTCTTCTTTCTTTTCCGTCTTTATCTTTCTTTATATTGCCATCTTCATTTAGTTCCGTTGTTACTATAAACTCTTTTGTTTTACCAACCCAGTCTAATAAAGTCTTACTGGTTCTCCTGTATATCCAGCCATTTTCTAAAATTACATTGTACCAAATTTCGTCCTTACCTTTTTTATCACCGCTATCTTTTACAGCAACTACATTCAGAGAATGAAATTCAATTAATTTGCTATTATCATCTTCTTCATCTTCTCCACGTAATTGATAATAACCCCTCTTTTGATTAAAGTTGAGTAACAGCCAAGCCAATTCTTCTTTGTCAATCATGCTTGTTAGTGCTTTCTTTCTCAAGTAATATATTGTCCAGTCAAAAGGTATTTTTTTATTATTAGAAACTAATTGGGGTTGATGTTGGGCAAAGTCTTTAAGCATCTCATCGAATGATTTCCTAAAAACAAATTCGTACTCTTTAGTTTCATGATTAAACCTATGAGCTAACTTGGGTTCAGTCTCAACAATAAATTGCCCCAGTTTTTTCTCAAAATCTATTTGCTGCTTATAGTGTTCAGGAAGAAAGCCTAAAATATTTAAAACACGGTGTAATCTTTCCCTCCTAAGTAATTGTCTTTCTCTTAATCTTCGGATGCCTCTATATCCGGTTCTTTCTGCGGTTTGAGAAATTGAATTGCCTTTATCAAAATTTCCTAATATCTCTTGAGACATTGGAATAATTCTGCTCCCCATATCAATAATTTCTCCTTTTCTTTCAATGGCATCTTGCTCTATCAATGCCCATCCTATAGAATTAGTGCCTAAATCCAAACCTAGAGTAGTTAACTTTCCCATTTGTAATCTTATTTATGCTTTTTAGAAGCTTTTTAAATTTAATTTACGAGTTCTCATATAGACATTTTAATACTTGCTTTTTACCAAATTTCAATCAACTTATCCTTTTTAGCTGCCCTTTAATGCCTAAAAATGGCGATTCAGGATCCTATTTTTTGACAGCCTAACAGAAACAAAAGTACTTAGTATTTTAATGAAAAAATGTTTTAAGTTACCTGATTTAGTGGAATTTGTATCTTTGTAGTGAATAATTGAAAAGCATCTTGACGAAGTTGTTTTTAACAGGTCCAAACTGATAAGGCATTATGTCCAAAGTAATGCATCGGCATTATTCAGCAATGGTTATCTAAAATACCTAGATATTTTATTAATCAGGTAACTGTTGTGATTTGTTTTCAAGGCTGTTCCATTAGGAGCAGCCATTTTTATATAGTTTGTTTTTTATTTTTTTATATCTACATTTGGCTTATTGAAAGCAAATCACAATAAGGATTATTCCGTTGTGAATACATTTAAAGTGGCGTAAGTCGCTTTTTTTTATTGGCAAAACCTATCTTTAACCTGCCTTTCATTTAATTTTGCCGATCCAAATCAGGGGCAACCCGCCATAGCAAATTATTTATAAAAATCCAGCGACAACAATACAATAAACGCCATACCCGCTAAACGAATACGATTGTTGCCAGTGCTTTGTAAGTGAAAGTGATTGGATGAAAACCTGGAGTGATATTTTAAAGTTATGGGGAAAAATTGAATTGAATTAAAAAGCGGTCTTTTTTCTTTTAAATACCAGGGTTGTTTTTGCTAGCGCTAATTGAACGGGGAGATAAAAGCGATACAGAGAATGCTTATCTTATATAAATAGCAACGGTGCCATGCATGTATTGCTAAGGAGTTGCGCATAAAATGATGGAACCAGCACAACGCTGGTTGGTATAGCTGCAACAGTTTATTTTAGCACGGGAACCTCTAGGATAAAATATTTTTCAGATCAACAAATTTACTGAAGGTGGAGCGGGACTAACAGGGCGTGGTGCAGGCGTGAGCAAATTATGATTGGTTCAGTAAAGGAAATAATACCGATGAAAAAGTGCCTGAGCTAAAGGGAATGTTATGCTGCTAAAGTAATAAATATCGTTTACGGATTGCCCGAAAACTTGTGAATTGAAGCCATAAAAAAGTTGCTGCTCCTTTCACTTATAAAAAAGATTGATGGAGGAACATTTATTGGCAATAGAGTCAAACGACTGCAATCATTTTAAGCGTGTTCCAGCTTGTTATCAATAAATATATCCAGCAGCCCCAGTACGTAATCCACTTTTGTTTTATCAATCGTGTCCAGCAGTTTAGCCTTGTCTATAAAAACTGCTTCATGTCCTTCGCTATTATTAACAGGTAATAAAAATATTTCGACGGGCACTTTTAACACGATGGCGATTTTTTCAAGCGTAGATAACTGCAGATCTACCTGCCCGTTTTCAATCAGTGATAAATCTTTCGCCTTCATGCCGATTTGTGTGGCCAGGTCTTTTTGAAGAATATTTTTTTTCTTACGCAGTTCAGTAATATTTAATGCCACCAGCTGTCGAAGGCCGCAGGGTTTAATTTTTTGCATGCAAAACGTTTTTTAAATAAAAAAATAAAATGTTGCTACAACTGTGTCAGTAAAAGTTCAGGATGAAACAGCACGCTTCATCCTGAACAATATTGTTTAATCCATTTTTTGACCAAGTTTTTTATAGCCCAGATAAAAGAATAGTGGAAAAACCAATAAGGTTAATACGGTGGCGGTAGTGAGTCCGCCAATTACTACTATCGCCAATGGTTTAGATGTTTCTGAACCGATACCGTGCGACAATGCAGCCGGCATCAATCCGATGGCCGCCATTAATGCAGTCATCACCACCGGCCTTACCCTTGTTTTTACTCCTTCCATTATTGCGGTTTCCAGCGAATGATGCGTGAATTCGCTTTTCTTTATTTTCTGCAAATTGTTTTTGAAAACCGTAATCAGGATTACGCCGTTCTGAATACAAATACCGAATAAGGCGATAAAGCCAATGCCTGCCGAAATACTAAAATTGGTTCCCGATAACAGCAGCGCCGCAATACCACCAATAATGGCAAAGGGTACATTCAGTAATACCATGCCTGCATCTTTTACATTCCCAAACATGATAAACAATATCAGGAAGATGAGCAGCAAACTGATCGGTACTACCTGCCCCAGGCGTTTGGTTGCCCGTTGCTGGTTTTCAAAATCACCGGCCCACTGCATATCATATCCTTTATCCAGGTGCACGGCTTTATCAACCTTCGCCTGTGCTTCTGCTATTGTACTTCCCATATCGCGGCCCCTTACAGAAAACTTAACCGCACTATATCTTCTGTTATCATCCCTGAAAATTATACTGGGTCCGGTAAGCCTTGAAATGGTGGCAATGCTTTTAATGGGCACCTGCGAACCGCGAATGGTAGGTACCATCAAATTACTGATGGCTTCGGCATTGTTCCGGTATCCTTCCATGTACCGCAGGCGCAACTGGAATTTTTTCTCGCCTTCATAAATCTGCGAGATGGCTTTTCCTCCAATGGCCATTTCAATGATGGCGTTGGCATCTGCTGTAGTCACCCCATACAAAGCCATTTTGTTTTGATCCAGGTCAATGCGCAATTCAGGCTGGCCAATATTTCTGATTACACCGAGGTCTTCCACGCCCTTTATATTTTTCATCACATCGTACACTTCGTCAGCCTTGTGCTCAGTATAAGTTAATGTATCGCCATAAATTTTAACCACCAGCGAGCCTTTTACGCCCGATACT
>JANYFI010000489.1 GCA_025362765.1 Ferruginibacter sp.
AATAAATAACCGTTGGGTATTTTTTTTGAAGATCCCAAAAATTTCCATCAGTTCATCAATCTCCTGATGGTCTTTATCAATATTTAGCAATAACCCTACTTCAGGATGATATTGTACGATAGAGCCATCACTCTCATCCGCTTCTATTACCAGCCAGTCGCCCTTTCCTACTTTGGCGTTTCCAATTTTACCTTCTTTAATAATACTCACAAGGCCAGCCCCGCTTATAATGCCGGGTTGTAAACCACCGGCTGTTAAAATATCATACAACATGGCACTGGTGGTACTCTTACCGGAGGTTCCGCCGACTGCAATGGTCTTTTTGCTTTGGGCAATCAGGGCTAAAACTTCGCTTCGTTTTAAGATTGGAATGTTCAGCAACTTTGCCTTTTGTACTTCTGCAACTGTATCTTCAATTGCAGTGGATACCACTACAAGGTCAGTGTCAATAGTGATACCCTCCCCATTTTGCAGGAAGCAGTTAATTCCTTCGGCTGCTAATTTTGTTTTCGTTTCATTTGGTTCGCCTTCTTTAAAATAGCGGTCACTGCCACTCACATTCTTTTGAATGCCTGCGAAGTACTGGGCAATAGCACTCATTCCGGTACCGGCTATCCCAATAAAAAAAACGTTGTTGAAATCTTTAATGTCATTGATCATTGAAAGAACAATTTATTATGAGATGGTTTTGTTATGCCTTAAAGTGCGGTAAGCCAGCAATAAACTTAGTACCATAAAAATACCACCTAAAAAAAATGCCGCCCCTGCGAAATGCACCGGTGCATCGGCTTTTGTGAAGTAAGAAAATAGTCCTGTCATTAATAAAGGCCCGATAATATTGGTAACACTCATTATGCTGGTGAGGCCGCCTTGCAGTTCTCCCTGTTCATTCGGTGGTACCTGCCCGCTGATGATAGATTGTAAAGCAGGTCCGCACACGCCGCCGAGACAATATGGTACAAGAAACAAAAACATCATCCAGCTTTGCGTGGCAATGGAAAATAAAAATAAACCGATAGCATAAAGTGCCAAGCCCGCATACACACTTTTTTTGTTACCCAGCCATGGATTCACTATCCTTATCAACCCTCCCTGTACGGCACCTACTAATAATCCCACCAGTCCCAGTGAAATACCAATGGTACGGGGTGTCCAGTTAAATTGCTTGATGCCAAAAAACGACCAGGTACTTTGTACAGCATTGGCTGCAAGGTAGATCAGGAAAAAGGAAAGAATCAATCCACCTACGGCAGGATATTTTTGCAATTGTTTTAAACTGCCGATGGGGTTGGCCCGTTTCCATTGAAATTCTCTACGGTTTTCAACGGCAAGCGACTCGGGCAAAACAAAATAGCCATATAAACAGTTTACAAGGCTCAGGCAAGCTGCCACTACAAATGGAATCCGTACTCCATATTCGCCAAGTAAGCCTCCAATTACAGGCCCCAATATAAACCCAACGCCAAAGGCGGCGCCTACCATACCGAAATTTTGCGCCCTGTTTTGCGGAGTACTGATGTCGGCAATGTATGCCGTTGCGGTAGTAAAACTTGCGCCGGCAAAACCAGCTATTAAGCGGCCAATAAATAACCAGCCTATTGTAGGCGCTAAAGCAAGAAAGATATAATCGATTCCTAACCCAAATAACGACAAAAGTAGTACCGGACGGCGACCATATTTATCGCTAAGGTTGCCCAGTAACGGAGCAAAAAGAAATTGCATGATAGCATAGGCAAAAGAAAGATAACCACTATATTTTGATGCATCGCTTACTGTTCCGTGAATCAGCTTTTCTATTAAACCCGGTACAACCGGGATAATTAGGCCAATACCAGTAACGTCAATTAATAAAGTGATGAAGATAAAACTAATGGCAGCAGATCGGTTGGAAGACATCATATTTTTAAATAGTTACAAGACAAAGATAAGGCTGCACACAATAGCTGCTGAAAGGTTGTTCTATAACTTTATTTATTTGTATTAACCTGTCATTAATAAAAAGTGGAAAGATAAAATAGTTTACGCTGTATAACCCCATTATGTAAACTGGCATGGTTTTAGAAAAACTATTTGTGAAATTATTTTTTTTAACTTATTTGTTAACATATCCACATTTGTGGCCGAACCTATTTTCACAATCATTATTTTTATAATTAAAACAACTCCATATGGCATTCGAAAATTTTCCTCCATCAGAATCAACGCCGTCAACCCCGCCGAGGGAACAGAAAAAGGACTGGCGTACGCTTTTATCCATTCCATTAATTATTGCGCTATTAGGCACATGGGGATATATTATATGGGACAAAAGCAATACAAAAGATGAGATTCAGAAAAAAGATAGCCAGTATTCGGCGGTAGTAACCTTAAAAGATACGTTACAGAGCCAGCTGGAAGAATCTACTATGCGATACGATATTTTAAAAACAACCAATGCAAAAAATGACAGTACTATCACTGCAAAAGACAGAGACATTGCTGCAAAAAGAGCAACTATACAAGGTATTCTTTCCAAACAACATGCTACTGCGGCTGAATTGAAACAGGCAAAGGATCTAATTGCATCTCTTAACACAGATATTGCGGATTATAAGGTGCAAATAGAAACGCTGAAAGGCCAGAACGTGGTGCTGACGCAGGAAAAAGAAGTAATTACCCAGGAAAGAAATAAAGTAAAGCAAGATTATGACTCAGCAAAAACAGTTATCAAGGCAAGGGAAGACGTTATAGACGTAGGCTCCACTTTGCACGCTGCGAACTTTTCAATAGTTGGTATTGATGACAAAAAAAATGGCAAAGAAAAGGAAACTACCAAAGCAAAGAAAGTTGATAAAATCAGGATAGCTTTTGATTTGGATGAAAACAGGATAGCTACATCCGGTGCTAAAGATCTTTATATATTGCTTACAGCTCCCGATGGAAAACCAGTAGCAGTGGAAGCGCTGGGATCTGGTATGTTTACCACAAGGGAAGGAGAACAAAAAAGCTATACACAGAAAGTAAATGTAAATTATAATCAGGGACAAAAACAAAGAGTAAGTTTTGACTGGAAACAAAATTCACCCTACCAAACCGGGGATTATAAAATTGAAGTGTATCATAACGGTTTTAAAATCGGAGAAGGTATCCGGCATTTTAAAAAAGGCGGTTTATTTGGATAACACATCATTTAAATAAGATAAAAAAGTCCTGAAATTTTTCGGGACTTTTTTATTAAGTACCGGTTTCGATAAAGATTTTATACGCAAATATTTGGTGAGCAGATTAAAAAACAACGCCAATTTACTCTTGCAAAAAACGGTGCTCCTGGGGTAAAATTTAATGCCGTTACGGTAGCCGATTCTCCTTTCAATCTTGAGAGGTAGCGGCAAATTACCCTTTATTCCAGGTTGCCTTCAGCTGTGTTTCAACAGCTGTACCGTTGCTGTCCTATTCTTTCGTTTTGGATTAATTTAAGGGATAGCCTTTGCAGGTATACTGAAGAAATTGGTTTACGACAGGGGCAATTTTTTAGACTTGTGTTATCATTTGCTATCAGTATAGAACCTGACCAGATAACTGCGATCATAATTGTTTCTTTAAGACAGTGATGTTAAAAGATAGCCCTGATGGTAGCACGTCCTATATGCACCACTCTGGCTTCGCCCGGTTTACGGCCATCATACTGAATACTCATTTCTATATTGCCGACAAGCCGCTTGGTATATTCCAGGTTCCACAAATAATTTTTGCCGGGTAATAACCCCTCGAGCATAACATAGCCTACGGTTGAATTGGGAGAGGCTGTATTATCTATTGAAGAGAAGTTAATGTTATTGACTGAAAACTTCCCGTTGATGGTGCTGTTGGATAGTACGTTATATTTAATCTCGCTGCTAATGGCGTTATTAGTGAGCTTCTCAAAAAAACCTACTGTATTATTTTTATTGCTGATGCTATAAGATGCGGTTACCCGCAGATTGGTGCCATGCGTATAACTAATAGATGGCTCTACCACTTTTTGCCGGATACTGTAATTACGGTTGTCGAATTTGGCGGTGTTCAGTTCGTTGATAACTGACTTTAATGTAACTGCTGTAGTAATCATCCGGTTAAAATTAAAACGCCCTTTATAGGTAAGGGTGCGTAATTTTCTGCCTTCAAATCCATACGTTAACAAAGATTTTCCGCTGTTCTGACTTTGGGTAACATCCATCCCCCATTTGCTGCTGGTACGGTTGAAGAAAATAGAATTTGATAAAAAAGAATTCAACGTTAACAGGGTAGTATCTACCAGTTTTTTGGTAAAAGGATTAAACTGAAATTTGCCGGTAGAAATATCTTTCTTGTTGATCTGCATGGAAGACGACGTACTTAACCTGCTCAGTAATTTTCTAAATCCTTTTGCTTTGGCAGTATTGATTATTGCACGGGGATTGATATCAAAGCTGTAATTGAAGGTTACATAATTGGCTTTTACATATTGGTTAGTGGGTGTATTTACCCTGATATATTTACGCTGGTCCTGGAAAAGTGCTATTTCAAATTCATTCAATTCGGCTATGCCATTGTGGTTGTAATCGTTCCAGGTGTATTCGCCCTGGCCTGCAGGTACCTCAACAAATGTAAATTCCCTTTTCTGCTCCTGCCCCGCTCCCACTTCGTATAAAACGTTGCCCGTTACAAGGCCTCTCCATTCATTTACAAAATATTCTGCCCGGCCCAGCAAACTCTCGTCTCCCTTTTGGGTGGTGAGCAGTGGATTTACAATCTCCAGTTTTCTGTAAGTAAGATTGAATTTAAACTGGTGGTGCTCGTTTTTCAGCAATGAGGTATTTATGCTGAAATTATTGCTCTTGTCAGCCATTGATAATTTTTTTACAACGGGATATAAATCACTCCGTGTAAAATAGCTGATCCCCCATTTGTTGAGTTTTGATTCATCCGATTTAAGGTATAGCTGCCAGGTGTGGAATGCATAGCTCAACGACGACAACGTATCGTATTGCCGGTCGGTGACTGAGTTGTGCTCAGAAGCGTAACTGGCGCCCACTACCAGGTGATGCATTTTTATTAACTCCTTATTTACATCAACTGAAGGGCGTAAGTAGGTAAATTTTTGCAACGGAGAATTGCTGTTGGTAATGCTTACCTGGTCGGTAATTTTCCATCCGCGAATGCTGGAATAATGATTTAGCATTTGTCTTATCCCGTTGAATTTATCACTCCGGTTGTAATTGGTAATTTCGAATTTCACCTGGTTGCCGCTGCTGTCTTTTAGCTGAAAAGCTGCATTGGTAAGCCTTTCATCTGCGGGTGCTACTGTGTACGGTAAACTCCAGTCCCGGTTAAATTCAACATTGCGCAATCGTTCCAGCGGTGTAAACTTACTTTGTACATATTCATAGCCAAGATTGGTTTGTAGCTGCAATGCTTTTTTAAAGAGATGAATTTTTTTACCGTCCTGTATCAACTGAATTTTAGCTGCTACGCCGGTATTATCGCCTTTATCTTTACTGCTAAACAAATTAATGTCGTAATTGCTCACCCCAAATTCGGTTTTTATATGTGTTGTGGCGTTGATGGCATAGTCTGCGCCGACTGTAATGAGTTGTTTCTTTTTTGGTGTTACCAGCAAAATTACCGGTTCCCAATCTCCCTGCTTTACATTGGCGGAGTTTGGTGCTACCCATTTAAATACTTTACCGTTAGTAGCAGTATATAATTGTATATAATTCCCTTGTCCTGCACCGAGGTTGGTAAAAGCCAGGTTGTACAATACACTGTTGCTGGTGGTATCATACACATAAATAGAATCGTGTTGTGTTCCGTTAAAAACAGTATCTGCCCTGATGTATAAAATTTTACCAGTGGCAAAAGTATCCAGCACCGCCCCGGAATAAAACGCGCTGTCGATTCTGTTGCCTGCATCTGCCAAAAACTGCTTTTGATTTACATCCAGGGTTTGATTGATGGGGGAATTTTTCGCATCCTGGTTAGAGAAGGCGCCTATACTCATCACCAGTTTTTTATTGATGGTTACTTCATCATTTACATAAATATTTGAGTT
>JANYFI010000490.1 GCA_025362765.1 Ferruginibacter sp.
TCAATTTTACAAAAAAATAATACACCCTTACTGGGATAAAGAAAGGCATTACATTGATGAAAATTACGCCACTATTCCTTTCCCTTTTAAAGAAATAAAAATACCGGCATTTACTATTGAATTTGAATGGACCTTAGAAGCACTCACTGGTTATCTCAATACCTGGTCAGCCGTTCAACATTATATAAAAGCCAACAACACTAACCCGGTTGATATTATTTATCCGCAACTGGCAAAATTATTTTCATCACAACAACAACTCAAAGGACAGTTTCCTGTTTTGTTAAGAGCGGGCTATGTATAAATTCTATAGGTATAATTGCAATACAAAAAAGAATGAAAGGCATTTTTAATTTTTATTTTTTTAACAATGTGTGTATAACTATACTTCAATTTTGTCCATTGCAATTCGTTAAATTTGGTAAACAGGGAAATTAAAAAAAGTACCGGCATTTTAATTCGAAAACTTAAAACCAACCCCACTTTGACAGACACTATCATTAATCTTGAGTCCGTTAACCCGATTGAATTTTTTGGTGTTAACAATGGCAAACTCGACATTCTAAAAAAGAAATTTCCCCTTCTAAAAATTTTAAGCCGGGGCACACAAGTAAAACTGAGCGGGGCGCCCGAACAAATTGTAGATGCCAAAGAAAAAATCGGCCTGATTGTTCAGTACATTGAACAGAACGGCCACATGAGCGAGAATTATTTTGAACAGATTTTAGGTGGTGATGACCAGCAGGTGGTAGATAACTTTATTGACCGCAATCCCAATGATGTATTGGTATTTGGCCCCAACGGCAAAACCGTGAGGGCCCGCACAGCCAATCAAAAAAGAATGGTTACTGCGGTGGACAAAAACGATATCGTATTTGCAATCGGCCCTGCAGGTACGGGTAAAACCTATACTGCTGTTGCGTTGGCAGTGAGGGCGCTAAAAAACAAAACCGTCAAAAAAATTATTTTAACAAGGCCGGCAGTAGAAGCCGGTGAAAACCTTGGTTTTTTACCGGGCGATTTAAAAGAAAAAATTGATCCTTACCTGCGTCCTTTGTATGATGCGCTGGATGATATGATACCTGCCGATAAACTCGGGTATTATATGACCACCAGGACAATTGAAATTGCCCCGCTGGCCTATATGCGTGGCCGCACTTTAGACAATGCATTCATTATTTTAGATGAAGCGCAAAACACCAACGACGGGCAATTAAAAATGTTTTTAACCCGCATTGGCGCCAATGCCAAAGCCATTATCACCGGCGATCCTACGCAGGTAGATTTACCAAAAAACATGCGCAGCGGCATTGAAAAGGCATTGCGCATTTTAAAAAATGTAGATGGCATCGCACACATTGAGCTGGATGAAGAAGATGTAGTTAGACATAAATTAGTGAAGGCCATCATTAAAGCATACGATAAAGACAAGGAAGCTGAAACAACCAATGATTACCGCAGATAAGCATACTTTTCTTTTCTATATTATTAAGAGGTGGCAACTTTGCTGCCTCTTATTTTTTATTGCCGGATGTAACGGCAACCCGGAACGTTATAACAGGCTGATCATTACCGCGGCTGATTCCATTAAAACAATGGCGATTCAGCAACGTGCGCTTCAACAAATTACCGGAGCTGAAAAATTAATTCATTCCGGTGATATCATCACCCGTACAGGCAATGATTTCACCAGCGAGACATTGCGCCAACTAAACCAGCAGGATAAAACCTACTCCCACTGCGGCATCGCCAGCATTGAAAATGATACGATTTTTGTGTACCATGCATTGGGGGGCGATTTTAACCCCAAGCAAAAAATAAGGCGTGATCCATTGTTATTTTTTTGTGACCCTTACAGTAACCGGGGATTTGGAATATTCAGGTTTAAGCTGAATGACGCTGCTATCAAAGCTGTGTTAATAACTGCCAAAAAATCATACAACGCTGGAATTATGTTCGACATGAAATTTGACCTTGCATCAGATGACCGCATGTATTGCACCGAATATGTTTACAAATCTTTTTTGCAAAGCCCCTATAATACCATTCATTTCAACATAAGTCATTTAAAAAAGATTGCCTTTGTTGGTGTAGATGATATCTTTAAAAACACGAACTGTCAAGAAATTAAAAGAATTCTTTATAAATAATATGAATACAAAAAAATAAAATTATTTTTATTCCCTAAATAAAAAATTATGAGAAAAATGTTGATGGCGTGTATTCTTTTATGTGCAGGCATCCTGTTAAAAAGCTGCACTGGCGGTGCAGGTTCAGATCCCAAAACTACCCTTACTGCTTTTATTGAAGCACTTGGTAAAAAAGATCTTGACGGCGCCAGAAAGCTGGCCACCGCCGACAGCAAGAGCATGATTGATATGATTGAAATGGGAATGAATATGGCTAAAGGAAAGGAAAGCCACGATATGGAAAAGTTTGACAGGAGTAAAATGGAATTTGGTGATGCGTTAATACAGGGCGACAAGGCTACTGTTCCGGTAAAAGATAAATCTTCCGGAGAGGTTACCAACTTTACCTTGAAGAAAGAAAGCGGTTTCTGGAAAGTGGCATTTGATAAATCTTCCATGATGGAAATGGGAATGGATAAAATGAAACAAAAAGATCCAGGTGCCATGGACAGTTTATCAAATAAACTTGATGAATTAAAAAACCTGAATACGGACTCAATTAAGGAAATTATGCAAAACGGCATGAAGTCCCTCGATTCTGTAAAAGCCATTTTGAAAGAGCACACAAAATAAGCAAACAGTTAATTATTTTAAGCATCCTGCATTGCGGATGCTTTTTTTAATTTGGTGTGTTATAAAGATGTTTACCTTTAATTATGAAATTAAAATTTTTGATTGTATTCCTGGTTGTGAGTGTCTTCAGTTCCTGCGGCAATAAATCGACAGTTCCGAATACAGATATTGATGTAGCCCGCGCCTTTATAAAAGACGTACTTGCAAATAATTTTAAAGATGCCAAATCACTGGTACTTGATGAAGACATTAACAATCAATACTTCGACCTCGCAAAAAAAGAATTTGAGGGAAAAGATAAAGACGAGCTGGAGAAATAC
>JANYFI010000587.1 GCA_025362765.1 Ferruginibacter sp.
GAAAGGATAAAATCATGTTGCGGCCATCTGAAAAGCTGATTATCAGCGATGAAGAAATTGCAAGGCCTTTAAATTCTGCAGCGGCTAATAAACCAGCAGATAAAAAAATTGAACAGGACATCATTGCGCTTAGACATTTAACCGTATTGCCGCAGGACAGTACCATTGTTGAGACAGCCTGGGTAGAAAACAGGCTGGTATTTAGCAGCGAAACGTTTGAAGAAGTTGCCTTAAAGATGGAGAAATGGTACGGCGTAGAAATTAATTTTGCCGCTGATGATTTAAGAAAAGAACCACTTACCGGCATATTTAAAAAAGAAACGATTGGCGAAGCGCTTCATGCATTACAACTTACTACCAGATTTAATTTTAAAATAAACAATGATCGTATTACCATTTCAAAGTAGCGACATGTAAAGACTAAAAAATAAAAAACCCAGGAAAATGTTGACGCATTCCCCGGGTATTAAAAAGGCTAACACGGAAAATTTGAAAAACGCTTAAGTGGATCAAACTTCCTTTTTGTATACATTAACCAAACAACAAACATATGAAAAAAAACAAACGGCTGCATGCTTTGGGCAACCGAAGCAAGTTTAAAATTTTACTGCTTATGAAATTGATGACTCCGGTATTGCTCATTTTTATGACGCAGCTAACCGTTTCTGCTAAAGGCCAGGGCAAGATTACGGTTAAATTGAAAAACACTGAACTCCCAAAAGCCTTTTCCATGGTTGAAAAGCAAACTGATTACCGCTTTGTCTACAACAACAACCTCCTTCCTGCCGAAAAGAAAATTGATGCCAATTTCAGGCAAGCCGATTTGCCTGAAGTGATGACCACATTATTAAGCGGTACCGGTTTATCTTATAAAATGTTGAAAGATAACCTGGTGGTATTGTTTAAAGCGGATTTAGCTGATGCTAATACGGAGGTAAAGGTATCGGGCAAGGTAACAGACGAAAACGGAAGTGCTTTGGTGGGAGCAAGTATTAATATAAAGGGAAGCCCAAAAGGAGTATCTACCAACGCAACAGGCGAATACACGTTAACTGTACCTGACAATGCAGTATTGATAGTAAGTTATGTAGGGTATGAAGCAAAAGAAATTCCGGTTGGCGGGCGTACAGAAATAAATATACAGTTAAGCCAGTCTATAAAAGTGAGCGACCAGGTAGTGGTGATAGGTTACGGTACCCAAAGACGTAAAGACCTTACCGGATCCATTGCCTCTGTATCAGGGGCAGAACTTGCCAGGCAACCTGTTTTAACACCTACCCAGGCTTTGCAGGGTAAAGTGGCGGGCGTACAAATTATTAGCTCTGGTGAGCCTAATTCCTTACCAACAGTTAGGATAAGGGGAACAGGTTCTATGTTGGCCGGAGCCAATCCATTGTATGTAGTGGACGGGGTTATTACGGACGATATCAGGAATATCAATTCAGCCGACATTGTAAGTTTTGACGTGTTAAAAGATGCATCTGCCACTGCTATTTATGGCATGCGTGCCGCAAATGGGGTTTTAATTATCACCACCAAAAAAGGCAGGGTAGGTAAATTGATTGTAAGTTACGATGCAAGTATAGGTACTAAAGAAGCGTCACATCTTGTAAATATGGCGGGTGCAAACCAGTATGCCAATTATTTAAATGAAGCCAATGTGTATTATGGAAGTGGCGATAGCCTGATTCCTGCGTCTAAACTGGCATCCGGCTATAATACGGATTGGTTCGATGCGATTTTAAGAAGGGGACTATGGCAAAATCACAACGTGTCTTTATCAGGCGGCAGCGACAAGATAACTTATTTTTTAAGCGCAGGTTATATTGGTGAAGAAGGAATTGTGAAGACCAACAAATTTGACAGGTTTACGTTGAGATCGAACAATGATTATAAAATAAGCAATGCCATAAAGATATCTACACTTATTTCTTATAGCAGAGGCAACCTTAGAGATATTGATTTGGGTGTATTTAACAACGCTTACCGGGCAGCTCCTTATGTAGCATCCAAACTGGGCGACCTGTACGGTAATACTTCGTTATCCAATAACGTAAGTAACCCATTACTGGCGCTTGATAAAAATTATAGCGGCGGATTGGATAACCGTCTGCAAAGCACAATTTCTATTGATATTAAACCGGTTAAATGGTTAACCTTCCGTTCCAGCTTTGGCAGCGACCTGGATTTTTATAACAACCAGGCCTATGCTTATAAATTTGCTAATACCGGCGACAATAGTGTTTTCATAGACCAGGGTGGTAACGAAGTAAGGCCAAAAAGTTCTTTAACGGTTACACGTAATAATGCCACCCGCTGGGTATGGGATAATACCATTACGGCTCAAAAATCATTCGGGAAGCACAATATCACCTTGCTGGCCGGTACAACAGCGGAAGAATATACTTTTAATTCATTGCTGGGTAGCAGATCTGATGTGCCGGAAGACATGAACCAATGGTACCTGGCAACAGGAACTTCTTCCAGTGTAAATAACGATAATACAGGCGATAAATACCACCGTAATTCTTACATAGGAAGATTGAATTATAATTTTGATGGCAGGTATTTACTTACTGCTACCATCAGGGCTGACGGCACTTCAAAATTTACTGCCGGTAACCATTGGGGATATTTTTCTTCAATAGGCGTTGGCTGGAATATAGCAAAAGAGGCCTTTATGGCAGACCAAAAAATATTTGACGATCTGAAAATACGGGGTAGCTACGGACAAGTAGGTAACGACCAGATTGGTTCAAACACTTACCTAAACATTGCCACCATAAATGCACCTTACTTTTTTGGCCAAACCCCCGTGCAGAATTATGGCATCAGCTTTACACAGTTGCCTGATCCGAATGTAAAATGGGAAACTACCAAAGAGTATGATTTTGGAGTAGATTTTTCGTTATTAAAAAGCAGGTTATCGGGTGAAGTGGATTATTATAATAAGAAAATGACTATTCGCTTTTTGGAATTGGGCCATAACAAGATTTTTCTAAAGCTGCAAGG
>JANYFI010000614.1 GCA_025362765.1 Ferruginibacter sp.
AGCAAATTCGATGAAGGCAGCGTGCTGGTAACAAACCGGCACGAGCAGGATGCTGCTAACCCACGCTTTATACGCATCACAAAAAATAATGCTGCGGATACGTTGGCACTTACCAACGAAGGCTTTAGGGGCATGGGAATAAAGAAAGGCCTTCGTTACGATTTTACTGTATTGTACCGGCAAGAAACTGTGGGCTTAAAACTACATGTGCAATTGATTAGCATGGAGGGGAAAGTTATTGGTAGCTCCGTATTTATACCTTCGGATGTAATTAGTAAAGAATGAAAAATGACGGGGTAAGCCTAACCGCCACAGACACCACTTTAAAAGGCAAGTTGACTATCTGGTTTGAAGGCAGTGGCAAGATAGGGCTTGATATGATATCGTTGTTTCCGGAAGATACCTGGAAGAAACGCCCTGGTGGCATGCGGGCAGATATGATACAATTACTGGCAGATATGAAGCCTGGTTTTATCCGTTTTCCTGGTGGCTGTATAGTAGAAGGATATGACCTTGGGTTACGCTACCAATGGAAAAAAACGCTTGGCCCCATTGAGCAGCGCCAGCTCATCATCAACCGATGGAACAGCGAATTTGCACATCGCCCAACGCCGGATTATTTCCAGACTTTTGGGCTTGGCTTTTATGAATATTTTCAATTGGCCGAAGATATTGGCGCATCGCCTTTGCCCATCTTAAATGCCGGCATGGCCTGCCAGTTTAATAGTGCGGAAGTAGTGCCCTTAGATGAACTTGACCCTTATGTACAAGATGCGCTTGACCTGATAGAATTTGCCAACGGCGACAGCACCACCCAATGGGGCAAAATACGCACGGCTATGGGGCACGCAGCGCCTTTTAATTTAAAGATGATGGGTGTTGGTAATGAAAACTGGGGGCCACAATATGTTGAGCGCTTGCAAATATTTAGCAAAGCGATCAAGGCACGTTATCCTGATTTTAAATTGGTCAACAGCTCCGGCACCGACCCCGATGGCGAACGTTTTGATTTTTTAAATGCAGCATTAAGGAAAAACAATGCAGACATAATTGATGAACATTATTACCGCCGCCCTGAATGGTTTTTAGCCAATGCTAACCGCTACGATAATTACCCACGCAACGCCAGTAAAATTTTTGCCGGCGAGTATGCAGCACAAAGCGATAAAACGGTAAGCATCAACAATAAAAATAATTTGCAGACTGCCATTGCCGAAGCCGCTTTTATGACTGGGCTTGAGCGCAACGCTGCAGTAGTAAACCTGGCATCGTACGCACCATTATTTGCGCACATAGATGGCTGGCAATGGACGCCTGATTTAATTTGGGTAAACAACCTTCAATCGTACGGCACGCCTAATTATTATGTGCAAAAATTATACTCCACTAACAAAGGCACCAACGTTGTGCCGGCGCTGATGGATGGCAAAGCAGTTACCGGGCAGGATAGTTTGTATGTATCTTCTGTAATAGATAAAAATACCGGCGATGTGATTATTAAAGTAGTGAATGCATCGGTCAATGCTATCAATAAAACCATTGCTATAACTGGCACTAAAAAGTTATCAAACACAGGTACGGTTACAGTTTTAAAAAGTAATCTTTTGCAGGCTGTAAATAGTTTTGCAGCTCCGCAAATGGTTAGTCCGGTTACGGCAACAGTAGCGGTTAAAAGCGGTAAATTAAATGCCGCCTTGCCTGCTAATTCATTTAGTGTTTATAGGATAGCTATTCAATAACAAGCCCCGCCTCCCTGCCCTCCAAAGGAGGGTTGTAGTGTAAACTGATTTTAAGTGTATTTGCAAAGGTAGCAGTAACATTATGTAGATATTTGAAAAGTAGTAGCAAGGCTGCTGGGCCAGCAACCCTTCTTTGGAGGGCAGGGAGGCTAAAGCATAAGGTTGTAAAAAAGGAATAAAGTAGCAAGTTGAGGAAGCGTACCAAATAGGTATGCCGTAGAAGGGAGTGACACAACGATGATGACCAAGGCTGCTGTATTTGCCCGGGCAGCAAAAAACAAACTTAATAAATGAAACACTTATTGCCACTGGCTTTACTATTATTTTACTGCCATGTTTTTGCACAACAAAAGCTATTGGTAAACGATACGCTTATACCAGTACACGACCCGGTTATAATACTGCAGGATAGTACTTATTATGTATTCTGCACCGGGCAGGGCATTACTGTTTTCTCTTCTGCAGATAGGAAGCATTGGAAGCAGCATCCACCCATTTTTACCGAACCTCCTGCCTGGGTCGTTAAGGCGGTGCCAGGTTTTAAAGGG
>JANYFI010000624.1 GCA_025362765.1 Ferruginibacter sp.
TGTATCCTTTTATCTTTTGTAATCATCCGCTTGGGTGTAAAAGTCAGTTCCGCTGTATTGTAATTGATTATATAATCCTGGTCTTCGCCCCTTACCAACAGCTCACCATCCATATAAACCCTTTCTGTTCCTGCCAATACCGTAAAATACAATTCGTTGTTGGCGCCCTGCAGCCTATATGGTCCCTGGTTTCCCTCTAACGGCGCCAGAATATTACGGTTAAATTTCCCTTTGGCAACGGAGCCACTTAACAACAAAGAATTGCTTACATTTTTACTGATTTTATTGTCTGTTATAAAAGACATACCCTGCAGCCGTTTATAAAAATTGAGAAAATAATTTTTGCTTTGGCGTATATCAATATCACCAAAGTTGAGTTGCCAGGTGCGTTTTTTTACCTGCAAAAATATTTTATCAAAGTCTCTTAAATCCTGGGTATTCCCATCGGGTTGTATAGGAATATTATTATCTGTAATTGCGGCAGTGAGTTCAAGACTGTCACCAATAAATCCATTGAGCTGTAGGTTCAGGCTTGAATTAAGTACCGCATCCTGGCTGTTGCCAAACGAAATACCTCTTCCAAAACTACCGTTGTAGTTAATATCGCCAAAATCAAATAAAGCGCTGGCCTGTTTCCCCGTATTTTTAAATATGTAAGGCCTTTCAGCAATAAAATTATTGCGTATACTGTCATAATTTAAATGACGCGTCATAGCATTTAAACGGGTTGAAAACACACGGTAGCTTATTTCAACACTATCTGTTTCGGGTTTTTCTATCCAGGTCAACCGGGCATTAATGCCGTCAAGGATGTATTGGGAAGGAAATATGTTTTTAATACGAAACGTTTGGGGTACAATACTAAGCGAATCGAAACTACTGTTGGTAGACTGGATGCTTATTTTTTTGCTTCTGAGGTTAGAAACGGGCGACAGTTTTTTTTGTCCATTGGATAATTGTACGCACAGCAAAAAGATCAGCAGCAGATATATCCTTGGAGATTTCAATTCAGGCTTTTAGATTCAGTAGTTAAAGTTATGGTTTATTGTGTAACGTGTTTTTAAATGGAATAATGCCATAAATGAAAAAACCTTCCAGTTAAAGGAAGGTTTACAAATGATATAACGTAAAAACTTATTGTTCAGTACTTAAACCTGCAGAAAGATATTCCTTATTTAAGCGGGCAATATTGCTCACAGAAATTCCCTTTGGACATTCCGCTTCACAAGCATACGTGTTGGTGCAATTACCAAAATTTTCCTTGTCCATCTGGGCAACCATATTCAGCACTCTTGATTCCCTTTCGGGCTGGCCTTGTGGCAATTGCGCCAGTTGCGCTACTTTGGCACTCACAAATAACATGGCGCTGCTGTTTACGCAGGTGGCAACGCAGGCGCCGCAACCAATGCAGGCAGCCGCCATAAAGGCATTGTCTGCGTCTTTCTTATCGATGGGCAATGAGTTGGCATCCATGGCATTACCGGTATTTACAGAAATATATCCCCCAGCCTGGATGATGCGATCAAAAGAGCTCCGGTCAACTACCAGGTCTTTTATTACGGGAAAAGCCTTGCTGCGCCAGGGTTCTACCACAATAGTATCGCCATCTTTAAAGGCACGCATGTGTAACTGGCAGGTGGTATTTTGCTCCCATGGGCCGTGCGCCTTTCCATTGATGTGCATGCTACAGGCGCCGCAAATACCTTCGCGGCAATCGTGATCAAAAGCAATCGGGTCTTTATCCTCCGTTATCAGTTGCTCGTTTAATACATCAAACATTTCCAGAAAAGACATTTCGGAAGAAATATTTTTTAACGGATACGATTCAAAATTTCCTTTTGTGTCCTTGTTTTTCTGACGCCATATTTTTAGCGTGAGGTTCATGTTGTAATGATTCATACAAAGTATTTGCAGTGTGATTTTTCCTGTTATTTATAACTACGCTGTGTTGGCTTAACAATTTCAAAGTTTAGGGCTTCTTTATTTAGCTGCCATTCACTTTCGCCTTTGTATTCCCAGGCCGAGACATAGCTAAAGTTAACATCATCTCTTTTTGCTTCTCCCTCTTCTGTTTGTGATTCTTCCCTGAAATGCCCACCACAACTTTCGTTTCTGTTCAATGCATCTTTGCACATTAGTTCACCCAACTCAATAAAATCGGCTACCCTGCCGGCTTTATCC
>JANYFI010000626.1 GCA_025362765.1 Ferruginibacter sp.
TCGTGTAATTCGTGTATTAAAAATTCGTATTACAAAAAATCAGAGCAATTAAAAATAATAAAATGGCAAAGAATCAATCTAACAAACTGTTTGAACCAGCGCTGATCAACACAGCACTTAAGCAGTCTTTTATAAAATTAAATCCCCGTATTATGTTCCGCAACCCGGTGATGTTTACGGTAGAAATATGTACCGCGGTGATGCTGGCTGTATGCATATGGATCGCCACCGGCGAAAAAACGCAGGGTAGCCTGGTGTACAATACCATCGTATTTTTCATTCTTTTATTAACCCTGTTATTTGCCAATTTTGCAGAAGCCATCGCGGAGGCAAGGGGCAAGGCTCAGGCTGATTCATTAAGAAAAACAAGGGAAGAAACGCCCGCCAAATGGATACAAACCATTGGCGAAATGTATGTGAACGAAATAAAAATTGTTCCATCTTCTCAATTAAAAAAAGGGGATGTATTTCTATGCGAAACGGGTGACATGATACCCATGGATGGAGAAATCATCTGGGGCATTGCCACAATAGACGAAAGCGCTATCACAGGCGAAAGCGCCCCGGTAATAAGGGAAAGCGGAGGTGACAAGAGTTCTGTTACAGGAGGCACCAAAGTGTTATCCGACAAAATAAAAGTGCGGGTGACAACAGAACCAGGGGAATCATTTTTAGATAAAATGATTGCCCTGGTAGAAGGCGCCAGCCGCCAGAAAACACCGAATGAAATTGCACTGACCATTTTACTGGCTGGATTTACACTGGTGTTTATAATAGTATGCATCACACTAAAACCCTTTGGTGATTATGCCAATACGCCCATTACCATCGCCGCGTTTATTTCACTGTTTGTATGTTTAATACCCACCACTATCGGCGGCTTGCTTAGCGCCATTGGTATTGCCGGCATGGACAGGGCGTTAAGAGCCAACGTAATCACCAAAAGTGGTAAGGCGGTTGAAACTGCCGGAGACCTTGATACTTTGTTGCTGGATAAAACCGGTACCATCACCATAGGTAACAGAAAGGCTACCAACTTTTATCCTGCCAACGGCATTGATGCCACTGCTTTTACTGAAGCATGTGCCTTGTCTTCCCTGGCGGATGAAACACCCGAAGGAAAATCAATCATCGAATTGGCCAACATCAACGTTAATACTTTTAATACCAACGGTGCTAAATTTATTGAGTTCACTGCAGAAACAAGAAGCAGTGGTATTGATCTGCCAAGCGGTTTAAAGATTCGTAAAGGTGCTTATGATTCTATCAAAAATATGGTGATCAAAGCAGGTAATTTATTCCCGGATGAAACTGCTGAACAGGTAAAAACAATTGCCAACAATGGCGGTACACCACTTGTAGTAAGTGAAAACAACAAAGTATTAGGTGTGATTGAATTGCAGGACATCATTAAACCCGGCATCCAGGAACGTTTTGAACGCCTGCGTAAAATGGGTGTAAAAACGGTGATGGTAACGGGTGATAATCCTTTGACCGCAAAGTTTATTGCAGAAAAAGCCGGGGTAGATGATTTTATTGCCGAAGCAAAACCGGAAGATAAAATGAACTACATCAAACAGGAACAACAAGGTGGCAAACTGGTTGCGATGATGGGTGATGGTACCAATGATGCTCCTGCCCTGGCACAGGCAGATGTGGGTGTGGCTATGAATAGTGGAACAGCTGCCGCAAAAGAAGCAGGTAACATGGTTGACCTTGATAATGACCCTACCAAGCTGATAGAAATTGTAGAGATCGGTAAACAATTATTGATGACAAGAGGTACATTAACTACCTTCTCCATTGCCAATGATGTGGCTAAATATTTTGCTATTGTTCCTGCACTGTTCATTACTTCTATTCCTGCATTGCAAGGCTTAAACATCATGCACCTGCACAGTCCTGAAAGTGCTATTTTATCGGCGGTAATTTTTAATGCACTCATCATTCCGATGCTGATTCCGCTGGCTTTAAAAGGAGTAGCCTATAAACCCATTGGCGCAAGTGCTTTGCTGAGAAGGAACTTACTGATCTATGGCCTGGGTGGCGTGATAGTACCTTTTATTGGTATTAAGTTACTGGATTTGTTAGTATCTGTATGGTTTTAAAAACAATTAAATTTTATAAAATGAAACAACATATTCTCCCCGCTTTAAAGCTTACGTTCGTCTGCATCGTAGTATTTATGGGTATCTACACACTGGCTATCTGGGGCATCGCACAGGCTGGTCCTAATAAAGGCCAGGGTGAAACCGTAACTGTAAACAACAAAGTAGTAGGTTATAAATTAGAAGGCCAGAATTTTACTGCCGATAATTATTTTAACAGCCGTCCTTCTGCTGTTGGCTACAATGCTGCCGGTAGCGGTGGCAGCAACAAAGGTCCAAGTAACCCCGATTATTTAAAACAGGTACAGGACAGGGTGGACAGTTTTCTGGTACACAATCCAGGTGTAAAAAAAGATGACATTCCCGCTGAACTGGTGACTGCTTCAGGAAGTGGCTTAGATCCTGACCTTTCTGCAAAAGGCGCCTTGGTGCAGGTTGCCAGAATTGCCAAAGCAAGAAACATTTCAGCAGAAAAAATAAACAGTATTGTTGCACAGCAGACACAAAAACCATTGCTGGGCATGCTTGGCACCGAAAAAATAAATATCCTTCAATTAAATATTGAACTGGATAAATTAAAATAAAAAATGAAGATGAAGAAAATAATGATTTTGGCTATAGCCATTTCTGTAACACAATGTACATTTGCGCAGGTTAGTGACACCACAACAAAAGTTGTACCTCCGGTTACCATTACCGGTTCTGTTATTTAACTTTTAATATCGGTTTCAGGATAGAACCAAGGGTTGATCTTTTTTTCAGAAATATCCTGGAAGAACTAATTGCCAGCGGCGAAGTGGAAATAGAAAAAACCCCTGATCTTAAATACAGTCAAAACTCAAGAGGCGATTATAAATTTATACTCGGTGATTCTTACCTGTCGTATGATAACAATCTGCCTAAATGGAAAAACCTGCTGCTTGGTTTTTATTACGATCTGAAAAAAATAGCCGTAAGGGAAGAAGAAAATTTTGGCCTGGAAATAA
>JANYFI010000669.1 GCA_025362765.1 Ferruginibacter sp.
AATTTCCCTCAACCGGATGTCTTTTGAAGATGCCCCAATCATAATCCTGAACTCACCCGGCTCTACCACCCAATGCATATTGGCATCCAGTATTTTTAATAAGGCCGGTGTAATGGTAAAAGCTATTTCCCTTGCTTCGCCGGCTTTTAAAAATATTCGCTGAAATCCTTTTAATTGTTTTATAGGTTGCGCCAGAGAAGAAAGTAAGTCCCTGATGTACAACTGCACCACTTCATCCCCATCCCTGTCACCGGTATTTTTTATGGTACAATATACTTTGGTGGAGTCACCTTTTGAAAAGCGCTTTTTTTCAAACCTTAACTTACTGTATTCAAAATTGGAATAGCTTAAGCCAAACCCAAATGGGAATAAGGGTTGCCCGTTCAGGTTCATATAATCGTCTGTTCGGCCTGTAGGTTTATGGTTGTACACCAATGGTAACTGACCTTCAAATACCGGAAACGTAACCGGCAGACGCCCTGCAGGATTATAGTCGCCCATCAACACGTCTGCCAGGGCATTGCCACCATCTTCACCGGGATACCAGGCATCAAGTATGGCCGGTACATTGTTGATCCATTTACTCATGGTAATGGCGCTTCCGCCAATCAATATTACTACGGTTGGTTTACCCGTTGCAGCCACCTGGTTAATCAGTTCTTCCTGGTGACCAGGCAAACTTAAATAAGCCCTGTCCTGCGACTCACCTTCTTCAATTCCCGCCACAACAATCGCCACATCCGATTGCTTTGCAGCAGCAACCGCTTCATCAATTTTCTTTTGCCAGTCATCTGGCACACCTATATTCCAAACCAGTTTAAACCGTGCATAGCCCTGCGATTCAAAAAATTCAATTTTAATATCGTAGTCTTTATCTTTTTCAAAATTATATGCTGCCAGCCTGGTGCTGTATGTCTGGCTCTTCCAGTTATCAATAATTAATTTGCCATCCAGGTACAGGCGGTAACCATCATTGCCTTCAATTCCAATATTGTATCTTCCTGTTGCCGGTGATGAAATTTTACCGTTCCATTGTACAGAATAAAAATCATAATTCACTTCGGGGGCCGGGCCGTATAACGTCCAGCCAAAATTTATTTCGGTGTCCCTTCTTTTTAATACGGGCTGGCCGCTTAACTGCACGTTGTTAAAATATTCTCCCAGCAAGCCATTCTCCTTTTTGCCATCCACGGCTGTAAATAAATTTATGGAAGGCACAGTAACATACTCCGGCGAATGACGCCCGCAACCGGCCGCATATTGCACTGTTACATCTTTACCCAGTTTATTTTTCAACGCATCCAGCAAGTTTACTTTACCATTGCCCGGACCACTATAACCACCCAGCCTTGCCTCTACTGCATCTGTGCCAATTACCGCCATTGACTGAATTGATTTTTTCAACGGCAGCACATTGCCGTCGTTCTTTAACAACACCATCGATTTCAACGCTGCTTCCTTAGCAAGCGCCTTGTGAGCAGGATTGCCATTCCACTTATTTACTTCTCCCTCGTCTACATAAGGCTTTTCAAAAAGCCCCAGTTCAAATTTTATCCGCAACACCCTTGCTACGGCTTCATCAATTGTTTTTTTACTGATGCGGCCATCTAAAAAGGCGGGTATAAATAATTTGTAATGATCCCATGCTGTTTGAAAAATAACGTCCAGTCCGTTGTTCATTGCTTTAGCGCCGGCATCGGCATAATCACTGGCGGTATAGTGCAATACATTGGCGCCGCCCGTAGCAGAAGCGTCTGTAATAACGAACCCTTTAAAATCCAGTTGCTTTTTTAACACCTCGTTTAACAACCAGTTATTGGCGGTGCTTGGACTTCCATTGATTGAATTATATGCCGTCATCACACTGCGACTGCCGCCTCTTTCAAAACAGGCTTTAAAGGGTGGCAGGTAAATTTCTTCCAACAATCTTTCATCTATATCAATCGGATAACTATCCCTGCCACCATCGCCACTATTAGCCAAAAAATGTTTGGGTGTGGTAACAACGCCCATTTTTTCAAACGGAGAAACAAAAGCTACGCCCATGGCAGAAGAAAGAAATGGATCTTCGCCGTATGTTTCTTCTACCCTGCCCCATCTTACATCGCTGGCAATATTTACCACGGGTGATAGTATCTGGCGTATGCCGCGGCTTTTGGTTTCATGCGCAATGGCTGTTGCCACGCTGCTCATAAAAACCGTGTCCCACGAAGCAGCCAATCCAATTGCTGCAGGAAATGCGGTAGCGCCATCTCTTACCAAACCATGCAGGGCTTCATCAAATGCTATCATGGGTATACCGAGCCTGGTTTCATCAACAAAATAATGTTGCATTGTATTGATGAGTTTAGCTGTTTCTATTGCATTGGAAGCGGCACTGTAATTAAGCAACTGGCCCGCTGCATCCGTGTTACCTTTGGCACTCACCTGGAAACCAAATATGCCGTTCTTATATTTTTCTTTCCCATCACTTAAATCGCCAGGTATCATAAACAACTGCCAGAATTTTTCTTCGGGCGTCATACGGGCCAGTAAATCTTTTACCCGTTTTTCGATGGGCAACCGGCTATTTTTATAAGGCAGCAGCGACTGGCAAATTGTTTGCAGGCACAAGAGTAGCAGTCCAATAAAAAAAATGTATTTTTTCATGTAACAAATGTATTTAAACGGGTATTAAAGCACCGCTTCTTTATTATCCTTTATTGCATGAATATTGCCCTTCGCTAACAGGCAGTTTTTTTCTATACTTGTTAGTACACGCAAGCTAAAATTTAACGGATTGCGTACTGCCACTTAGCACCAGTCTATTCAATACAACACCCGAAGCCGTGGATATTTTAAGGCGCAGCTTACTACCC
>JANYFI010000711.1 GCA_025362765.1 Ferruginibacter sp.
GCTTGCAAACCTTACTTTTACATTTGCCTGCCCAATAATAGGAATAGTAACATAACCCGAACCTGTAAAATTTCCGCTGCCACTTACCTGAAGTAATTTAACAGGGAAATCCCCCGCCATAATCACATCATCCGTATGCAAAGTTTGGATGGGTGACTGGTTTTTAATGTTAATTGCAGCAGTTAATACTCCGCAATTAGTATTTGCAGAATCCCCTTTGTTCCCCGTCATTACAAATGATTTTACATCAGAGTAAACTGCACTGCCTACATCACAATTACTGCCCACACGGTATTGGTAAGTAAAGCCCGGCTTAAGGCCGGTAAGCATGGCAGGGGATTGAAGGGTGTTAACATTGTACCAATCAGACTGGCTGTTCTCTTTGTATTGCACCACATAGGCACTGTTATTATTTGGGTTCGTTGCCCAGTTTATGCTTGCCTTTCCATTATTTATATTGGCAATTACATTTAAAGGGGGAGGGCAATTATTCTGGTAAGTGAAATAAAATATTTCGCTGTAACCATTATTGCGGAAGGCATCTACATTATCAATGCCTGATTTAGCCTGTGCCTTTACACGCCATGCATATCGTTTGCCTGGTATTAGCTGTGGTTCTGAAGGGCCGATTAAAAGGGTAGTAGCATTCGTAATGGTTTGGTAAAGCGGTTGAGAAGTACCAAAGGATGCTTCAGGTGCTATTCCGTTATCCCAAATTTCAATAAGAGTAAATTCATATTCTGTATTATAGGCAGTATTCGGGCTGTTAAGATGCCTGGGAGTCCATTGAAAAATAATATTCTGAGGGTTGCGGAAAGCCACACTTTCCCCTTTAATAGGTAAATTTAAAAAAGGAGGGTCACTAAGGCTTATCCAAGCCATGGCACAACTGCTTTTACCCACTACCTTACCTGAAAATACTTCAATAGCTTCAAAGCAAAACTGGTAAAAACCTTCAGGCAGTTTCCCTGTCTGTAAATATTGCGCATGCGTGATGCCCTGAAAATCTAAATGCTCTGAATTAAAATATGGTGCAAGATCACTAAGTGATATTTTCTGTGGTGTTCCTGCATCAAGGTTAATGGTTGGGTATATTACGTGGTCTTTGTTTCTTAATACTGCCGATTGCCCTTGTATAGTCATGCGCAGGCGCACACTTAACACAGGTTTGGATATATCGGTATTGGTTAATTGAACAATAAGTTTTTCAAAAGTACCGTTATAAAAATCACTTGTCTGAAGCGTGTAAGGTGGAATAAGTATAGGTACTATCTGTACAGGATATTGCTGGGCACTTATAAAACCTGTTATCAGGAAAAATAAAATACTTAAAATCTTGGAAAAGCAGGTTGAATAAACTTTCATTATTTTCTGTATCATATAATATTTTGAATGATCTTGTACTTTTTTTAACACCCTTATTAAAATATTTCAATCAATTTTATACTTCCATTTTTCTTATTGGACGATGAGTTTATAAATCCTGTTACCCATTGCAGTTTCCAGTATAAGCATATAAGAACCTGATGATATGGATAAATGGTAAGGGATATTATATTGCTTATCCCCGCTTTGTTCCTTGCTGTCAATTATTTCCCTTGTAATAATATTCATCAGGCTGAGTTTGATTTTGGACTGATCCTGTAAACCCACTTTAACATTGAAATCACCCGTATTGGGGTTAGGAAAAACAGAAAACTCTTTTATAAAAGGGTCTTTGGTGGTTCCCGGATTATTAAATGATCCTCCCTCAATGATAGAAATCTTTTGGCTGAATAACTTTTCACAATCCCCAGATTTTGTTTTTAATGAAATTTCATAGTTGCCCGTATTTGAAAATTGAAGGATCAGCATGGAATCTGTTTTCGAAATGACACTTACATCCGTGTTGTCAGGCACAAGCCATTCTAAGCCTTTTGGGATTGGGTTGCTGATATTTACAAAACTTACCTTATCCCCTTTAAAAGCTTGGGTACTCACTACAAATTCAGATGATATAACATCCGGAGACCTTTTAATACTTATTGTATCTAGGCCGATACAACCTCTGCTGTCGGTAACTTTTACCCAATAAGTACCGGGATTATTTAAAGTTACTTTTGAGGTAGAAGCTGAAAAACCA
>JANYFI010000842.1 GCA_025362765.1 Ferruginibacter sp.
GCCACCGGCAGTTTGCGGGAAGTAGAAGGCGAAGGCGTTGTCGGCGTGCAGCCACAGATTAATCCTGGCGAAGAATATCAATACATCAGCGGTTGTAACCTGCGAACGGAAATGGGCAAAATGTACGGTACTTATTTAATGGAAAATGTTAACAACAATAAGCAATTTGATGTTTCCATACCTTCCTTCGAAATGACTGTACCTTTTAAAATGAACTAATTGCATTTTAGTATTTCATATTCATCATATTTACCTATCTTGGCTGGTGTAGGTTTAAATCACCAATATTCTTTATGGCAAAAGTTACCTTCGATAATCGCAACAACCAGTTTTACCTTAGCCTCAAAATAGCCGTTGATCAATACTTTGAAACAAAGCAAATTAAAAAAACCGGCGACTGGCGTTTATACCTCAAAACAATTACTTTAATCAGTGCAGCTATTATTATTTACTGCAGCCTGATGTTTATTAACATGAGCGCCCTGCCCGCTTTACTACTTTGCGGTTTATTGGGCTATACTTTTGCCTGCATTGGTTTTAGTGTAATGCACGATGCAAACCATGGCAGCTACAGCACTAAACCCTGGTTAAATGACGCATTGGGTTTAACGGCCAATGCGCTTGGCGCAAGTTCTTTCTTCTGGAAACAAAAACACAATATTATCCACCATACATATACCAATGTGGATGGCATTGACGATGATATTGCCAAGAGCCCGATCATTCGCCAGTGTGAATCGCAAAAGTGGGTACCGGCACATAAAGTGCAGCATCTTTACCTGCTTCCCATTTACGCGTTGTCTTCTATTTTCTGGTTATTTTTTATGGATTTTACAAAATATTTTACCCGTAAAATTTATACCACTGAAGCCTGGAAACTGAACACAAAAAACCACGTTATTTTCTGGGCTACCAAAATTTGTTATTTTACTTTTTATATGATTTTGCCTGCAATCGTTTGGGGATTTGGCCCATGGTTCTTGGGTTTTATAGTGCTGCATATGGTAATGGGCATTACTTTATCACTCGTTTTCCAACTGGCGCATGTAGTGGAAAATACAGAATTTGAAACCGTAGCATTGGATGAAACAAAGCATATTGATACAGCCTGGGCGGAGCATGAAGTAAGAACCAGTTCAAATTTCGCAATGGGAAATCCGGTAATTTCCTGGTTTGTAGGTGGATTAAATTTTCAGATTGAACATCACCTGTTTCCAAGAGTTAGCCATGTGCATTACCCTGCTATCAGCAAAATTGTAATTGAAAAATGCAGAGAGTTCAATCTCCCATACAATAAATACGATACTCTACTTGGGGCGGTGGCATCTCATTTCAGAATGATGAAATCGCTTGGAAAAAGTCCGGTTGTAGTTAAAAAAAGGCAGGCCCAGGCCGCTTGAAATCAGGGTTTATATTTAGCTTCCTCAAAAATAATTTCACAGTCGGTAGTCATTAATTGCTGAACTGTGGTGGCGGGTTTTTTCAGCATATATTTTTTTACAATCTGCCATCCTGCAAAGGAACCAATATTGCCGGGTGCGCCTTCACCAAGCTCTTGTGTTTTTGGCCCTTCATCAATATAATTTTTAAGGATATTTTTATCTGTCATCTGTAACAAGGAATTTTTTATAAAAAGATCCCAGATCACTGCTTCATGCGCATAACTGTCTTTCATTTGCTCCGGTGTATAACCCATTAATTGATACTCTTTCGTTTCAGGTAATAGCTTGCTTAAAAGGTACAGTCGTTTTCCTTTTTCTACCATTTGGTTTACCAGTGGTTTATCGCTTTCCTTTTCAGGATAAATATCATTCACAATATTTTTTATACAATTCATTGCAATATAATCCGGTTCAAATCTTCTTGAAATGTATTCGGGATAAGTTTCCTGTACCATTGTTGTTTTATATAAGGGATTGGTTTTGCCAAGATGATGTTGTAGCCCTACAATCAATGCATCATCCGAAAGAATATCGCCGTATCCATCCGCAGGCCCGATATAGGTAATAATTTTATTGGGGATGCGGTAATCAGGAAAATAAAATTTTACAAACTGCAGGCCTCGTTTTATTTGCTTTTCATAAGGCCCAAAATCGTTGTATATTTTTTCAGCCGAATCGTACACAGGCCTGTAAGCTTTGATAAAACCATTTACATAGGCTGCAGCGGTATCAGCAGGCCATGCAGGATCTATCATTAAAATTTTACTGAGGTAATTATCCACAAAAGCAGGACTATTGGTATTGATATGTTTTAAATAAGATAACAGATTTGATGTGGTAGTATCAAAGATATCTTTTTCAAAACGTTCGGTGGTTAGCGTAATTTTGATGTTTGAAACGTCCGGTATATTATTGGAGGAGCAGGAAATTAAAAAAGAGCACAATACAAATACAGCAATGGATATTCTCATGGATAATAATGCTTTTGAAGTTTTAACTTTACAAAGAAAATAAATGATTTATTAATATAAAGTTAAGCCCGTTACGGGTATGGGTATGAAAATATTTTTAGCGCAGCAGAATTACCACATTGGCAACTTTGAGGACAATACAAAAAAAATAATTGATGCCATTGAAGAAGCAAAAAAGCAAGGCGGTGAATTGATTGTATTTAGTGAGCTGTCAGTTTGTGGCTATCCGCCACGGGATTTTTTAGAATTTGACGATTTTATCAGTAAGTGTTATGCTGCTGTAGATGAAATAAGAGAACACGCTGATACCATTGCCGTGGTGGTTGGAGCACCAGACAGAAATTTAATTGGCAAAGGAAAAGATCTTTTTAATGCTGCTTATTTTTTGTACGAAAAAGAAGTAAAGAGTATTGCGCATAAAACCTGTTTGCCAACCTATGACGTGTTTGATGAAAACCGTTATTTTGAGCCAGCCTACGAATGGAATGTGGTTAAATTCAAGGGAAAGAAACTGGCCATCACTATTTGTGAAGACATCTGGACGCTGGGCGATAATCCATTGTACAGAATTTGCCCAATGGATCAATTGATGAAGCAGCAGCCGGATATAATGATTAATATTTCCGCATCCCCTTTTGATTATACACATGATGAAGACAGGAAAGCAGTTGTAAAAGCCACTGTTACAAAATATAAACTGCCCATGTTTTATTGCAACGCAACGGGCAGCCAAACAGAAATTGTTTTTGATGGCGCTTCGCTGGTTTTTGACAAACATGCCAATTTATGCGGACAGCTTCCTTCCTTTGCATCCGCCTTGCAATCTTTTATATTGAAAGATGACGGAACCATTGATGGGCCAGTTATTCAGCGGGCCAGCGAGATGCCGGACACTGAATTAAATCCATTGTCATTACAGGAAAACCTAAATATAGAAAAGATTTATGCCGCCATCGTAATGAGCATAAAAGATTATTTTTTCAAGATGGGTTTTACAAAAGCCATCATCGGTAGCAGTGGAGGAATAGATAGTGCTGTTACCATTGCATTGGCCTGTGAAGCATTGGGCGCAGCCAATGTTAAAGCGGTGCTGATGCCGTCTCAATATTCTACCGGGCATTCTGTAGCAGATGCAGAGCAACTAAGTAAAACACTGGGTAACCCTTATGAAATCATCCCGATTAAAAATATTTATGACGCGTTTTTATTGGATTTAAAACCCATTTTTAAAGACCTGCCATTTAGTGTTGCCGAAGAAAATATCCAGAGCCGTACGAGAGGAAATCTGCTCATGGCTATCGCCAATAAATTTGGTTATATTTTGCTGAACACTTCCAACAAAAGCGAACTGGCAACAGGCTATGGTACGTTGTATGGTGACATGGCCGGCGGACTTGGTGTATTGGGCGATTGCTATAAATTGCAGGTGTATTCTCTTGCAAGGTATATCAACAGATTGAAGGAAATTATCCCACAAAATATCATTGATAAGGCACCTTCAGCCGAACTAAGGCCAGATCAAAAAGATGCTGATTCACTGCCGGAATATGAAATACTGGATAAGATATTGTTTCAATATATTGAAAGAAGGATGGGGCCGAAGGAGATTAAGGCGCAGGGATACGACGCACCGTTGGTGGATAGGATTCTAAAGATGGTTAATCTGAATGAATATAAACGCAACCAGTTTTGTCCTGTCATACGGGTGTCACCAAAAGCATTTGGAGTAGGAAGAAGAATGCCGATTGTGGGAAAATATTTAGGCTGACAAAAATAAATATCAGCTTGTTTTTTCAACAATTACGGCAGTGCCATAAGCGAGTACTTCTGTAATGCCCTGCATCACTTCATTGGCATCGTAGCGCATGTTGATGATGGCATTGGCGCCTCTTTCGTTGGCATGTTGCAACATTAGCTGGTAAGCCTCATCCCTTGCTTTTTCACACAACTCAACGTAGATCGATAATTTGCCGCCAAACAAAGATTGAACGCCGCCACCAATATTGCCTAACAAGCTCCTGCTTCTTACGGTAATACCTCTTACAACTCCCAAATGTTGGGTAATGCGATAGCCTTCCAATTGATTGGCTGTGGTTATTAAGTGTTGATCTGTCATGGATTAAAATTTAGATGAAGATAAAGCCATTTTAACAGAATTTTTTTTCATTCCTCATTACGGCAAAATTTTTGTTAGTGCATTGTTCGTATTTTCGCCATAACCCGACGCGGGCATTCATTTATAAGTACAGGCAACGTCATTACCAGCAATAAAACAGCGATAAAAAACACATGCCTGCTGAACCAATAAAAATAATTAATTAAAAATTTCGTCGCCAGTATGGTGTCGGGTAAAATTTTTCTATGCTACAAACAGCCGAAGACATCCGTTTGCTGAATGATAAAATAAATGAGGCAGCAGGATTTGTAACTCGTATTAACGATGAATTGAGTAAGGTAATTGTAGGCCAGCACGGTATGATTGAGCGCCTGCTTATCGGACTGTTAAGTAATGGCCACGTTTTGCTGGAAGGTGTACCAGGCCTTGCTAAAACACTGGCTATAAAATCCTTGGCGCAGACTATAAAAGCCAATTTTAGCCGTATACAATTTACGCCCGACTTATTGCCTGCAGATGTGGTGGGAACTATGATTTATAACCAGGGTAAAAATGAATTTTATGTACGCAAGGGCCCTATTTTTTCAAACTTTATTTTAGCAGACGAAATAAACCGTGCACCGGCAAAAGTACAAAGTGCTTTACTGGAAGCGATGCAGGAACGGCAGGTAACCATCGGCGATACATCATTTAAATTAGAAGAGCCTTTTTTAGTACTGGCAACACAAAATCCGATCGAGCAGGAAGGTACCTATCCTTTGCCGGAAGCCCAGGTAGACAGGTTTATGCTGAAGGTTGTGATTGATTATCCATCAAAAGTAGAAGAGCAATTAATAATTCGCCAAAATACACAAGGCCTTTCTTTTCCGCCCATAAACCAGGTGGCATCTACGCAGGAAATTTTAACTGCAAAGGAATTGGTAAGACAGGTTTACCTGGATGAAAAAGTAGAAAATTATATTCTGGATATCGTTTTTGCAACAAGGTTTCCTGAAAAATACAACTTGTCAAAACTGAAGCCGCTTATCAGTTTCGGCGGATCCCCAAGGGCAAGTATTAACCTTGCATTGGCGGCAAAAGCTTATGCATTTTTAAATAAAAGAGGTTTTGTAATTCCGGAAGATGTGAGAAGTATTTGCAAAGATGTATTGCGCCATCGGATAGGATTGACGTACGAAGCAGAAGCAGAGAATGTAAATTCAGAACAGGTGATCAATGAAATTTTGAAGGCGGTGAATGTACCGTAATAAAGGTTGATAGATGGTAGTTTTTAGTTGACAGATTTTTAGTTCATTGATTTGAGATTATAACTGGATGCATACAGCCAACAATCAAATTTAAGAGAGAAGATAATTGAGGCCTGTAAATTTTGATTGCTAATCTCATAATAAATTTTTTCGTAAAAATGAGTGGTATATAGAATTTTAATTAACATTGATGACTGTCATTTAACAACTATCAACTGCCAATTTTTGGTTATGACAAGTTATAAAAAATTAGAAGCCTGGAAAAAATCGATGCAACTGGTTGATGAAATTTATAAGTTAACGCGGTCATTTCCCAAAGAAGAGATTTATGGACTGACATCGCAAATAAAAAGGGCTTCCGTTTCAGTTCCATGTAATATAGCTGAAGGGATTGGTAGAAATTATAAAAAAGATACAGTTCAGTTTTTGCACATTTCCAGGGGATCATTGTACGAAGTAGAAGCACTATTGGAAATATCAAAAATGGCAACATTGATTACCGATGAAAAATGTAGCCAATTATTCGAATTAATAGAAGAATGTCTTAAAATTTTAAATGGCCTTAATAGCTATTACGAGAAAAGTAACTTAAAATAATGGCTAACATCTATCAACTAACACCTGTCAACTTTTGCTAACAACTACCGAAATATTACAAAAAGTAAAAGAGCTTGAAATAAAAAGTAAAAAAATCACCACGCATTTATTTACGGGCGAATATCATTCTGCTTTTAAGGGAAAGGGCATGAGTTTTAGAGAAGTGCGGGAATATTATGCGGGGGATGATGTTCGCTTTATTGACTGGAATGTAAGTGCAAGATTCAGTCATCCGTTCACCAAAGTTTTTGAAGAAGAAAGGGAGTTGACAGTTTATTTACTGGTAGATGTAAGCGCCAGTAATATGTTTG
>JANYFI010000041.1 GCA_025362765.1 Ferruginibacter sp.
TAAGAAAGTGGAACTTGGCCATCTGCTACTTATCACTACAGATCAGTATCAGTTTATTGTTGATTACAAAGTGATGGAAAATCAAAGAGATGCCACACAAGTAAGCGGTTTATGTGAGCGGATTAAAAAGAACTTTGCCGGCAAAAAAATTTACAGTCATAGTTTTGATAAAGGCTTTTTTAGCAAAGACAATCAGGCCATACTTCAGGATGCAGCAATACAGCAAGTGATACTCCCTAAAAAAGGAAGGCACAGTAAAGAAGATAAAGAAAGGGAAAGCACCCCAATGTTTAAGAAACTTAGCAATGCCCACAGTGCAGTAGAAAGCAATATCAATATGTTAGAGCATCATGGCCTCAACCGTTGTATGGATAAAGGATTACAAGGCTTTAAACGATGCGTAGGCTTAAGTGTTTTAGCCTACAATCTGCACCTGCTTGGCAATGCACTAAAAGCAAAACAATTGGAACAGCAAGCCAAAATAGAAAAGGCAAGATTTAAACTGGCGGCCTAACCAAAAAAGAGGGCCTTTAACCAAAAATCACTGGCAGCAGTATGCAGAGCAAGCAGAAAAAGTACACACAAATAAAGAATTTTAAAAAATGGAAGTATCGCTTTAATAAAAGCAATCTTTGTTTAGGCAATTCCTTGCTTAAATTAAAAATATAGGAAAGGGCGAAAGAAAAAAAGGGTAGTTTTCTTGCAGACACTAAGTATGTATGCAAAAACCTAAAGTATATATGCATTGACTTAAAGTATATATACCTGCACCCTTAGGTATGTATGCAAAGCCCTAAAATATATATGCCTGTACTCCGTTTGGTGCAAGCAACTCTTCAAACTATTCAACGCTTGCATTGGCGCAAGGTTGCCGGGCGGGCAGATGTGTTAGCGTCCTTGTGCCTTGGTTACGTTTGGCGATTGATAATGTTATAGCCCACTGCTTGTTAACTCTTTTTGTTGTCTGGCACAAGCATGGCCAACTCACAATACCTGTGCTACAAAGCTTGCGCCAATTGAGGGGCTATTGCACTACTAGTGCTGTAGGATAAGCATCCGGACCGCTGTTGGTTATATTAACCGGCAATCCATTCTTCCAGAGTACAATAATAAGTTCACTTGAAGTAGAAGACCTTCCAAGCACATAGACATCGTTGTTTTTTACAACAACATCCACAGCACTGGCAAAAGCTGCTCCATTCGTCAGGTTTGTTCCTACTCCATTCTTCCAAATTTTGGCAATCTGATTCGTTGTACCTTCTTCTCCAGCCACATACACATCTGTACCAGAGACGAATAAACCATAAGCAGCTGATCTGTCAAGATAAGCATTAAATAATGCTGTGCCAACACCATTTTTCCACACCGTTGCAACAAAGTCCGATCCGGTATATAACTTTCCAGCAGTATAAACATCTGAGCCAGACACAAAAACTGCATTGAATTGTGCATACTGTCCGCTGGTGGAAAACAGCAGTACATTATTCTTCCATACCTTTCCCTCATTATTATCCATACCTGCAACATAAACATCGTTACCAACTATTGTTATTGCCTTACCGTCACCCCCAGTACCACTACCTAATGTTGTAGCAATTCCGTTCTTCCATACTTTAGCTGCCCCTGCTACACTACCAGTTACGTATACATCAGATCCTGATACTGCAACGTCGTTTGCTTGTGCCGGGGTTGTACCATTTGATAGCGTGTACAGGACTGATCCATTTTTCCATACGCACGCTGTACTTAATGATGTATTCCCATTATTCTGTTCTACACCTGCTACATAAACATCATTGCCAACTACAAATAAGCCATTAGCCATGCCTTGTTTTGTAACATCCGACAATAAACTGGCAGCCGAGTTCTTCCACACCTTTGCTTCCAAAAACGGTGTAGAAGCAGATCTTTGAAATCCGGAAATATAAATATTAAGCGATGATGGTGTACTGCATACATTTAAAGTTCCCAGGTTTACACTTCCAGTAGAAGCAGTTCCCGTAGAAACTGTACTTTCCTGTGTAGTTGCGTTATCAACTCCCATATAACTATACTCAAGATTATTCCCTGTACAATTCAGGACAGAAAACGAAAAACTCCCGGAAGCGTTTGTATTAGCAAAACCACTGTTGCCCCCTGAACCTGCAAGACTCACATAGCCATTTGTTACTGGTGCCCCGCTGCAATTTGTGATCGTACCAGTAAAGTTTATATATCTCGTGGCCGGTAGTACTACATTAATATTTCCAAGGCTGGTATTGCTGTTGAATGGGCCGATATTCTGTGAATAAATTACTGTCTGACAATCTCCTGCGATCACTTCCAGCTTTAGTGCTGCGTTCCATGGTACCCCTCCATTCACAAATCCAGTATTATTAGTAATACCATATCCATATCCGTATAAATTATTTGATAGCCGTGTGCTTGTCCCTACGAGAGGCGTAC
>JANYFI010000044.1 GCA_025362765.1 Ferruginibacter sp.
CAAAAATTTTAGGTTAAACATGTTTGCCGGCAAAAATTTTAACGCCCTGCATAGCGCTGTGTGCTGCATTCACTGCCGGGCGTTGCCGGTAAATATTGAGTTGCATAACTTCAAATAGTTTTTCAGGCTTACCTTCGCAAAGGTTATTTCATTTATAATTTGCGAATGTTTATGTAGTCTATGTTGTAATTTGCGACTTAAAAAAATGCGTCTGGTTATTAACACAATATTTTAATTTATGAAACTGTTTGTATTTGCTGCTTTTTTTATTGGTTTTGTTGGCTTCCTGCCTGCGCAAACCTTAACAGATTTTGACCTGATAAAAATGGAAAAGGCATCCGACTATAAAGTGGCGGAACCTTTTGTTTTGCAGACGGCCAATTACCTTTTTTCTGTCCCTTTTAAAAAAGATAGTAAAGACCGTTTGAATTCTTTGCGGTTTATCAGTAAATGGATGAATGGCACTTCGGATTATTCATTTTTATTTACCGATGAAATGGTAAAAATAGGAAAGGATAATTATGATCTTATCGGGCAGTATATGGCGGCTATGGCAAAGTATACACTTGATAATAAAGCCGCAGCAAAAGATACAAAAGCAATGAAACTAAATGCGATGATATTGCTTCTTGATTATTGTGAAAACAAAGACAACAATATGCGCATGTCAAAACAACTAAAAAAATTATCCGACTCAAGAAGCAAAGGAGAACTGGAAAAATCAATGCAGGATTAAGAGAAATTTTTTGTTTCACCTGCAACTGTTTTTTACTTACAACACAATTATAAATTCGTCCGTCTTCCGAAATATTTTTTAATGAAGCAATTTCCCTTACTGCTGTTTACGCTGTTATGTTGTTTTAATACCCTGGCGCAGCAGGGTTTAGACAGTAATAAACACTGGACTTTTCATTTTCAGTTAACTGCCATCAATCAATCCCATACTGCCTTTAATGCGAAATATAGTGGCTATAACAGCCTGCTGAATACAGAAGAGCATCAAAAATTATCGCTCACTTCTACCCTTTTTGCAGGAAGGAAATTGTGGCATAATGCGGCTATTTACCTTAATCCTGAAATAACTGGCGGCGCAGGCATAAGTGGCGCCAAAGGCATCGCCGGTTTTACCAATGGTGAAATTTTCAGAATCGGCAGTGCAGAACCGAAATTATACATCGCAAGAGCATATATCCGGCAACACATAGCGTTGGGAAATAGTGTTGAAAAAATAGAGGCCGGCACAAACCAGGTAGCAGAAATAATACCAGCAAACCGCATTACCATTACCGCAGGTAAAATTTGCCTCGCTGATTTTTTTGATAAAAACAATTACAGCCATGACCCGAGAACGCAGTTTTTAAACTGGTCACTCATGAGCAACGGCGCATGGGATTATCCTGCTGACACCCGTGGGTACACCCAGGGAATAGTGGCAGAATGGATTCAACCGGGCTGGGCTGTTCGTGTTTCCTCTGTGCTGGAACCAAAGAAAGCCAATGGCCTTCAACTGGATTATAAGGTAACAAAAGCACATGCCGAAACCATTGAGCTGGAAAAAAACTGGACGGCAAAACAACCCGGTGCTGTACGGCTGTTATTTTTTCATAACCTGTCGCAGGCGCCTACTTATCGCACTACGATAAACGAAGTTAAAAACGGCGACAGTAGCGGCGTAGACGTTTACACGGGTGGAAAAGAATGGAAAAAATATGGCGGTTTAAAATATGGTATAGCCATCAACGCCGAACAACAGCTATCCACCACCGCAGGCGTATTTTTTAGGGCAAGTTACAATGATGGAAAAACGGCCACCTGGGCGTTTACTGAAATTGACCAAAGTGTCAGTGCCGGCATCAACATGCTTGGATCGAAATGGAAAAGACCCGACGATAATATTGGGCTGGCGCAGGTGTTTAACGGCATCTCAAAAGATCACCAGGATTTTTTAAATGCCGGTTTATACGGTTTTATCATCGGTGATGGCAAACTGAATTATGGTGCAGAAAGCATTACAGAATTTTACTACCAGGCAAAAATCACGTCGTCATTTTTTCTAACATTCGATTACCAGTTTGTGATCAATCCTGCTTACAATAAAGACCGCGGGCCGGTTAACGTTTTTGCTTTCAGGGGGCATATTTCATTTTAAACAATCTGCACCCGTTGTTTCTCATTGTTGCAATGATGATAAAAAAATTATACTGAATAAAACCTGTAGGACATTTATCATCTCCATAATTTCTACATATCTTCTTTAAAATTGAAAAGGAAATTCTATTGTCAATTTCAATCTTAACATAACCCAAACGATACTTACTACTAAATGGCTTTCGTTTTATAAAATTGTCTTTTTATAAATGTTTAGCTAAATGCCAATAACATTGCGAAAATAAAAAGGCCATGCGGTCATTTTTGTACACGAAGCAACCCGGACAAAAGTTGAAAAATAACATTTTACATAATTTAAAAATGATAACAATAA
>JANYFI010000066.1 GCA_025362765.1 Ferruginibacter sp.
CTCTTTTAAAACCGGTTGATTCTATTCTATACAAATTTATACGAACTGACAAAGAGGGCAAGTTTGTACTTAAAAATATTCCTGAGGGGAAATATATTCTGATGGTGACGCATCCTTCTTATGCAGATTTGCTGGACGATATTACTGTTTCCGGAACAGGGCTTGAGCTAAATGATCTTTCCATCATCCCAAAAAGTAAATTGCTGCAGGAGATAATTATTAAAAGCGGCAGCCCGATGCGCATTAAAGGCGATACCACTATTTTTACGGCCGACAGTTTTAAAGTAAGCGCCAATGCCAACGTAGAGGAATTGCTGAAAAAATTGCCGGGCATACAGGTAGACAAGGATGGCAAAATAAAAGCTATGGGCGAAACGGTAGAAAAAGTGCTGGTGGATGGCGAAGAATTTTTTGGTGATGACCCCGGAATGGCGGTAAAAAACCTTCGGGCAGATGCGGTAAAGGAAGTGCAGGTATACGATAAAAAAAGCGACCAGGCAGAGTTTACAGGCATTGATGATGGCAAAACAAAAAAGACTATCAACCTTAAATTAAAAGATGACCGGAAGAAAGGATATTTTGGTAAGGTTGACTTATCAGGCGGCCTAGATAAAAACCAGGGCAACCGGTACAACAATAATATTTTGCTGAGTTCCTTTAAAGGGAAAAGAAAAATTGCGGGATATTTTTTAAATGGCAATACCGGCCAGGATGGGTTAAGCTGGCAGGACAATGATAAATTTGGTGGTGAAAGCGATAATTTTTCTGTAAGTGCAGATGAAGATGGCGGGTTGAATTTTAACTGGCAGGGCAGTTCAGATGATGAACCATATGTGAACACACAAAATGGACTTTTTAAAAATAATAATGTTGGCCTTCAGTACAGTAATAAATGGAATGAAGATAAACAGGCGCTTTCTTTTTCACCTAAATACAGTTTCCAGGATTACTTAAACACCAAGAAGACATTTACACAGACGCAGGTGGCGGACTCTTTTTTTAATGATAACGCAATAGAGAATATTCACGCAAAAAAGCAGACTTTTAAATTGAAGGGGGTGCTGGATATTAAAATTGATTCCGCCAATTCATTAAAGTTTACGGTCAAGACAAATTTTTATAATACCGAAAGCCAGTCTTACAGAACATCAGAAAATACGGGCAAGTCTGGCCAGATAAATAATACCAGCCTTAGGGATTTAACTACTAATTCAGATAAGCAGGCCTTAAGCGGCAACGCCCTTTTTAAACATAAGTTTAAAAAGTTGAGGAGAACATTTTCATTATCGGTTGATTGGAATGAACTGGATACAAAAGGCACAAGCTTTTTAAAGTCTGACAATGAAATTTATACCGGAGGCGTCGTTTCTTTTAGCCAGAAATTTGATCAGCAGAAAGACTATGACAAGAATACCACGCAGTTACTTGCAAAAGCAATTTACACCGAGCCGTTAGGAAAAAAATATGCAGTGGAACTGGATTTTGAATCAAGTGTAGGAAAAGGAAAAAATAATCAGACGACCCATTCCTATTCGCCAGTATCGGGAAAATACGATGAAGCGGTAGACTCTTTAACCAACCTGTTTGATCAGAAAATTACGGTGTATAAACCAGGGTTCAAACTTAACTACAACTTCAAAAAATTGAAATTTAATATTGGGTCGGCGGTAGGATTTACCAATTTTGATTTAAAAGATCAAACCTTTGGCAAAGAATATCTTAGAAACTATACCAACTTTTTTCCGAATGCCAATCTTACGATAACTTATAAACCCGGTCACAATCTTCGTTTTAATTACAATGGCAACACCACCCAGCCGCGTATTGATCAGTTACAATTATTGAGGAACAACAATGACTACTTTAACCAGGTGTTGGGTAATCCATTACTAAGACCTTCCTTTAGTAATAATTTCTTTATTTCTCATGACAGCTACGATTTTTTAAAGGATTTCTATGTTTACCAGCAGCTAAATTTTACCCAAACCTCCAATGCCATTACAGACAGTCGTACCATTGACCCCTCAACGGGAAAAACTATCAGCCAACCTGTAAATACGGACGGTAATTTTAATTTGAACTTTTATGGTGGTACCGGCTTTAAGTTAAAAAAGGCCAATATCAGGGTTAATCTCGGACCGAATGTTGGCTACAATCATAGTACTGAAATTATAAATGGCACAAACAATGTTACAAAAAATTTAAGTGCGGGTATTGGAATGTACCTCAATAAGGCGAAGGATAAAGCATACGACATCTCACTTAACAATAACTTTAATTATAATAGCAATAGCACGCAGCAATATAATTCTAAAATAAAATACAGCACAAATGAAACAAGACTGGATGCTACTTACTACCTGAAAAAAGTATGGTCATTACAGAGTGATTTTAATTATTATATACGCCAGAAAACACCGCAATTTCAAAATAGCCTTAATACGCAGCTTTGGAATGCAAAACTACAGCGAACCTTTAAAAAAGATGAGTACACAGTTTACTTTGGCGTACGCGATATCTTAAACCAAAACACTGGTATAGAAAGAAATTTTTATAGTAATACCTTGTCAGAAGTTAGAAACGAACGTTTAAAAAGATACTGGATGCTTGGCTTTGCCTGGAATTTTAAAAACAAGTCTGCAGCTCCTGCTCCAACAAAATAATAGCCCTTAAAAATATTTTATGAAACACATACTGGTTTTAATTTTTTCGCTGATACTGATCGCATCCAAAACAAATGCGCAACAATTTATCAGCAAAGGTAATATTGAATTTGAAGTGATAACGAATGTGAAGAAGACTATGGGTACTGGTGTTTTTTGGGATCAGTTAAAAGACCAGATGCCTAATTTTAAAACGGCTTATTACAACCTTACTTTCGCCGGTAACAAGACTATTTACAAGTTTGATCACTATGACGAAAAAAAGGCGAAAGTACCGGAGTTTTTACGCGAAGGGGAGGAAGACAGCAACTGGTTCTATGATTTTACAACAGGGCAGGTTATTAACCAAAAAAGCAAATGGGGCAGTCTTTTTAATTTGAAAGATAGTATAATACCGATTCGCTGGAAAATAAGTAATGAGAGCCGTTTAATAGCTGGTTTCAACTGTAGAAAGGCGGTAGGGATTATTTTGGATAGCGTGTATGTATTCGCATTTTATACGGATGAAATTACCGTTACCGGCGGCCCCGCCAGCATCAATGGGTTGCCCGGAATGATCATGGGCGTTACTATCCCACGGTTATATATTTCTATGATGGCAACTAAGCTTTCTGTAAATGATGTAAACGAAAGTATTATAAAACCAAGTTCATCAAAAAAATACTATTCTGCCAAAGAACTAAATGGAATTTTGAATAAAAGAATTAAGGATGAAACTGCCAACCAGGAAATAAACGAGGATACAAAAAATTGGATAAATCAAATGATTTGGGCTACGCAATTGTAGGTAGATGCGAATAAAGCGTGTTGAAATACCGGTACTTAAAAGGGAGAAAAATAATTTTTCTCCCTTTTAACATTTTAACAGCTGCAAAATAAAATTAAATATCAGTAGCTTCTCCGTAAGCCATAGCGGTAGCTTCTTTCAGCGCTTCGCTCATGGTAGGATGGGGGTGAACCGAGTTCAATATTTCATGACCGGTTGTTTCCAGTTTGCGGGCTACAACCACTTCGGCAATCATCTCTGTAACATTCATTCCAATCATGTGGGCGCCTAAAAATTCGCCGTATTTCGCATCGTAAATTACTTTTACAAATCCTTCAGTTGCTCCGGCAGCACTGGCTTTACCACTGGCCATAAAGGGAAATTTACCCACTTTAATTTCAAAGCCTGCATCTTTCGCTGCTTTTTCTGTATAACCTACAGAAGCAATTTCAGGCGAGCAATAAGTACAACCCGGAATGTTATTGTAATCCATTGGTTCCGGATGGTGACCTGAAAGATGTTCAGCTACGCTGATGCCTTCTTTAGTGGCTACATGGGCCAATGCCTGGCCGGGCGTACAATCGCCAATAGCATAAATGCCGGGAACGTTGGTAAGGTTATTAACGTCTCTTACAATTTTTCCTTTTTCGGTTTTGATGCCTAGTTCTTCCAAACCAATATTTTCAAGGTTGGCAATAACGCCCACGGCACTTAACAAAATATCGGCACTCAATTCAATTTCACCATTGGGCGTTTTTATTTTTGCCTTTACCCCTTCGCCGCTGGTATCCACACTCATTACTTCGCTGTTGGTCATGATATCAATACCTTGCCTTTTAAATTGCTTTTCCAGTTCTTTGCTAATGTCTTCATCTTCCACCGGAACAATACGCGGCATAAATTCAACGATGGTAACTTTAGTGCCCATGGCATTATAGAAATATGCGAACTCACTGCCGATGGCACCGCTGCCGCAAATGATCATGCTTTTTGGTTGTGGAGAAGGCAATACCATCGCTTCCCTGTAACCGATAATTTTTTTACCATCAATGGGCATGCTGGGCAATTGGCGGGCTCTGCCGCCTGTCGCAATCACAATATTTTTTGCTTCCAGTATTTGTTTTGTGCCATCGGCTGCGGTTACTTCCAGTTTAGTGGGCGATATTAGTTTGCCATAACCCATTACCACATCAATCTTGTTTTTTTTCATTAAAAACTGAACGCCTTTGCTCATTTTGTCAGCCACGCCACGACTGCGTTTGATAACACCGTCAAAATCATGACCAGGGTTATCTACCTTAATACCATAGTTGGCGGCATGTTTGGCATATTCATACACATTGGCACTTTTTAACAGCGCTTTGGTTGGAATACAACCCCAGTTAAGGCAAATGCCACCGAGGCTTTCTTTTTCAACAATGGCGACCTTTTTACCCAACTGACTTGCCCTGATTGCTGCCGGGTATCCACCTGGTCCGCTGCCTAACACAATTACATCGTATGCCATACTTGACTATTTTTATTGGTTGATTTAATTAGAAAAACTACACTGCTTTTATTGCAGTAGCCTGGCAAAATTACTTTGAAATAGGGGATTGGCCAAAAGCTAATTTTAGCGGTATGACGGCTGATATTTTTAAAATTAGCTGTTTCGTTTTTTGGATAAATTTTTTCCTGAAGACAAAGAAATTTTAGCCTTAAAAAATTGTAAAAAATAACAATTTATAAATCAGCCATTAGTAAATCAGTCATAAAACATTGCCTGCTATTTTTTCTCTTTTTCCACTTTTTCTCTTTTTTCGGCGATAGATTTGAGGCTTCTGATACTTACATTTAACTCAAAGCCAATCATTAATACCAGTGAATTGATATATATAAGCCCCATTAAAACTATGATGGTGCCAATAGATCCATATAAAGCATTGTACCTGCCGAAATTATTTACAAAATAGGAGAAACCAACAGATGCGAGAATACTCAACGTAGTGGCCAGTATGGTGCCTGGGCTTACGAGCTTCCAGCGCTTTTGTACTGCGGGCGCATATTTGTAGATAAATGCCATTGAATAAAAAATCATCGCTACAATAAAAATCCATCTGGCATAGAAAATAATGTCGCGGATGGTGGCGCTTTCTATCCCAATCCATTTTAACACAGCTCCCTGCATAATCAAAATCAGCAAGCTGCTGAGTACTACAAGGAACAGCAGGATGGTTAATTTAATGGCCATCCAGCGGTTGTGCAGTCCTTTTCTTTTTGCGAAACCAATATAATTTTTATTGAAGGACCGCATAATTCCCATCATGGCATTGGAAGCAAAAAACAAGGCTGTTATAAAACCAACAGATATAAGCCCTATTTTGGATCCATCGATAAAACTATCTACAAATTTTATGAGGTTTTCATTGTGAACTTTTAGCGGTATAATATCCGTGATCAATCCATGCAATTGCAACTTGATACTTCTTTTGGAAATAAAAGGGAGGCTGGGTATCAACGTAAACAAAAATAAAAAGGAAGGTGGAATTGCCATGATGAAATTGTACGCCACGGCAGAAGCTCTTTCCGTAAGGCCAACTGTTCTAACTTGCTTATAAAAGAAGATAATTACGTCGTACAATGGAACGCCTTCAAAGCCTGGGAGGTGCCAGTTTTTGCTGTTGCGCAACAAATAGCCCAAGGGTGTTTTAGTTACAATTATCCGTTCTAATTTATTCAATGTATTGAACCTTATTTATGCCTATAGTTGAATGCCCTCAAATCTACCGATTAAGTAGGTAAAGTAAAACATCATTTTGTACTGTCTGCCGCCTGCTTGTTTTTTAAATATGCTGTCAGCCATTGCTGGTACTGTTTTGCATAGCCCATATGCTCATTGTATGTTACTGCAAAATTTGAATAGCCGGTTAAATTAGGCTGTGCTACAAAATACAGGTAATTGGTTGACGGCGCATTTAGTACCGCATCAATTGTTTTTACGGAGGGTGTACAAATGGGGCCGGGCGGTAATCCGTTATTGAGGTAAGTGTTAAACGGCGAAGGAAATTCAGTATATTTTTTATATACTCTTTTGATAGTAAAATCTTTCAGGGCAAATATCACCGTTGGATCGGCGGACAGCCGCATACCTGTATGCAGCCTGTTAAGATATACGCTGGCAATTTTCCCCTTGTCGTCCTCTTTATTACTTTCTTCTTCCACAATACTTGCCAGCGTGTACACTTGCTGGACTGATAGATTTAATAACGCTGCTTTTTGCTTTCTTTCTGTGGTCCAGAATTTTTCCTGCTCCGTATCCAGTTTTCTAAATATTTTAGCTGGTACAGTATTCCATAAAATTGAATAGGTGTTTGGAATTACGGCTGTCATCACCGTATTACTATCTATACCAAATTGTAACAACGAATCATTGTTATTGAGCAAGGCCATAACAGCAGCGGAATCGCATTCGAAATTATTGCCGATTTTTTGCGCCAGGTCTTCTTTTGTTCTCAGTTTGGTAATTACCAGTTTAACTGGTGTTTGCCTCCCGGATTTTAAAATTTTTACGGTAGTATACATGCTGGATCCACTTTCAATGGTATACTTGCCCGCCTTTATATTCACATCGTATTTTAGCTGGTGCGCCAACATTTTAAAAATGACCGGATTGCTAATTATTTTTTCTTCAATGAGCTGACTGACAACTGTACTGAAGCTGCTGCCGGTTTTTATGTAAAAATTCTTTTTATTTTCAGGAAAATCTGTGTTGGTGCCAAATAGGCGCCACGCAATAAATGCCGTTGCCGCAAAAAGTATAATTAATATAAAGGAAATAATCTTTCTTCGGTAAGCCATGGTATTAATTTGTTTCAATGGATAATCAAAGTAAATTAAAAACCCCGTCATAATAAGACGGGGTACAACTATTTTTTTAATATTTTAGTTATTTAATTTACGAATCTTTACGGGGCAGAGGCATTGGCGCTGTATTCGCCGGTGCTGTTGAAGGTACCGACGTTGGTGCATTTTTAATAAGCTCATCATTCTTGGATGATTTACCCGTTGCTGAAGGAATAAATGCAGAAGATGTTACGCAAAGTATGCCAACGATAGCAGCGAATACCCAGGTACCTTTTTCCAATACATCCGTAGTTTGCTTAACACCCATTAGCTGGTTGCTGAAACCACCGAGGCTGCCGGATAAACCCCCACCTTTAGGATTTTGAACCAACACAATTAATCCTAGAATTATAGAAGACAGGATTATCAAAATTCCAAATACAATTAACATAGTAGTAAACTTTAGTGTTCTTTAAACATGCCTGCGGCAGTTAATTTTTAAATGATTTTTTAAATTGCGTTACCTCTTAATATCGTCAATTTTGGCTGCAAAGTAAGCGCTTTTAGAAGGATTGAGCAAACTTAATTTTTGATATACTTCAACTGCTTTGGATTTTTTTCCCTGCTGCATCAGTACTTCTGCCATCGCCTCGGTTAAAATCTCGCCTTTTTTGTTTGATTTTTCCGCTAATTCCTGGATATTGGTTTCTGCAAATCCTTCCTGTGGTACCAACTGATCGGGATGAATCCTTTTCATGATCTTCAGCCAATCGGTAAAGCTTTTTAGCTGTTTACCCAGCCTGTCAACAGGAACGCCATTTTCATTTATCCTTATACCTAAACTGGCAAAATAATCAGATGTAAACAATGGCTGATAAGAAATGGTGTCTTCAGTTGTGGTGGCTTTTGGGTTAAAATCTACTTTTAAAATCATGGGTTCAGTATCTTCTTCCGTAGAGTAGTCTGGTTCGCTGTCGACTTCGTTTTCAATAGCATTTATTGGTGTCGGCTGAGTATCGTTATTTGAATTTTGTTGGTGCACAAAAGAAGGTTCGGATTGATTTTCTTCCGTTATGGCAAAGGCTTCTTTGTGGTGCTGTTCTTCCAGTGGCGCTGTCGCTTCCTGCAAAGGTTCTTTGATGGCAATCGTTTCGATTGCTACTTCTGTAAAGGCATGGTCATGCGTATTTTCAGCAACGATGGGGTCATTCAAAGTCGTTTGAAACGCTCCTCCCTGCTCTTCTTTTTTTGTGATTGTTTCGGGCGTATGTTGGTCTATTGCGGCAATACTTTCTGTTTGGAATGATTCGTTGGTGGATATATTACCGTCATTCTCAAGTACAGAAGGCGGCAGGTTATTTAATGCTGTTGTCTCAGTGTTTGATTCCACTTCAGCTGCCTCATTAATTGAAAAGGTTATTTTGGATTCCATTTCATTGGGTTCTTCTAAATTATTTTCCATCGTTGAATCAATGTTTTGCGTTTGCGAAAAAGTTGACTCAGCATATTGAAGTTGAAAATTCAGCCAAAAAGGATTGTTGAAAAGAAGCGATGTTTTTGCAGCCTGCAGTGCAGCATCTTTGCCGCCGGCATCAGATAATTTTAATAAATAAAACTGTGCCGGAGTAAAATAGGGATGTTCTTTTGTAACTGAAGCAAGAAAAGCTTTTGTATCAATCGAACTAAAGGTTCTATTAAACAATGATTTAAAAAACTGTTCTGTATGTTGCATTTTACAATTTTTTTTAATAAGTATAGCCAATACCAACCGTTGCTTTACCAGTTGGAAAAAATTTTATTAAAGATGCCGTCAACGGTATTTTTAATAATATCGGGAGTAAGGGTTGATTCAGCCTGCGGCAGATTTTGTGACGCTGCGAAATCATAGTTGGTAGATATATCGGCTTCAAAGTTTTTAGACAGGTCTAAATTATTTTTAAATACAAGGTGAAAGGTAACCGACAACCGGTTACTGCTGGCTGTAGTCCCTGAAATACCACTAGTGCTTACGCTGTAATCAGATACATACCCGCTAATGTCATAATGGGCGCTGTCTTCATTTACCTGGCGTAGCCTTGTGTTACCCCTGATCTTGTTTTTTAATGCCTCTGTCAGCTGTGGACCAAGCTGTGTATTTACATACCTGGCCTGGTTACCGAGTTGATTTACCCTGAAGGTTTTTATTTCCGCCGGAATGGGAGACGTGTCTTTAAACGAATATTTACAGGTATTAAAGCTAAAAACAGTGACTGTTAAAAAGCAGGCGGCCAGCAAACGAATGGCATTAATCCAGCCGGTTAACCTGTTTTTTTTATTAAAAAAATACGATTGGGTCATACTGCAAATTAACCTGTTTTGTTTAAGTATCCTTGTTAAAAACCTACGGCTGTTACCTATCTGTGGCAAGAAAAAGAGTGGCGGAACGGCCTCATTTTACTACTCTTCTATGTCGTATTCTTTCAGTTTGCGGTACAACGTTCTTTCACTGATACCCAAGTCTGAAGAAGCATCCTTGCGTTTGCCCTTGTGTTTTTTCAATGCTTTAATGATGAGCTCTTTTTCCTTATCCATAATGCTGAGCGATTCTTCTATTTGTTCATGCTGGTGAATTTCGTTGCCACTCTGATTAATAAAAACCGGCAGGTTGGCCGATGAATAATTATTAGCTGTGCTATTGTTTTTTATTTCTGTAATACCATTGTCCGAGTTGTTAAACATGGGCATATGGGCATTTAAACCCGGATTTTGCAACAAGTCGAAGAACATTTTTTTTAGTTCGTTTACGTCTTTTTTCATATCAAAAAACAACTTGTACAATATCTCCCTTTCGTTGGCAAATTCCTGCTGGCTAACGGCTGATTTACCCCCGGCCAACACCGGTAAGCGATTGTAGTTGTGATCTGGTAAAAAACTTTGCAGCTCTCTGGCAGAAACATTTTTCTCTTTTGACAATACGGATATTTGTTCCGCGATATTTTTAAGTTCCCTTACATTACCCGGCCAGGGATAATTCATTAATAAATTTTTGGCATCTTCTTCCAGTTGAATGGGAGCGCCTTTGTACCGGTCAGAAAAATCTGCCGCAAATTTTCTAAACAATAACGGAATGTCTTCCTTCCGATCTCTCAGCGATGGAACCCTTATTGGCACAGTATTTAACCTGTAATACAAGTCTTCTCTGAACCTGCCTGTCTGGGTAAATTCAATCAGTTCCTTATTGGTAGCGGCTATTACCCTCACATCGGTTTTTTGCACCTTGCTGCTGCCGACCCGTATGTATTCGCCTGCTTCTAGTACACGGAGCAATCTGGCCTGCGTACCCAGCGGCAATTCGCCGATTTCGTCCAAAAAAATAGTTCCCCCGTTTACGGTTTCAAAGTAGCCTTTGCGGCTGTCTACCGCTCCGGTAAAAGATCCCTTTTCGTGCCCAAACAATTCGCTGTCGATGGTACCTTCGGGAATGGCGCCGCAGTTAACGGCTATAAAAGGGTTGTGTTTCCTGGCGCTCAGCGCATGAATTATTTGTGAGAACACTTCTTTACCAACACCACTTTCCCCATTAATTAAAACACTAAGGTCAGTATTGGCTACCTGGGCTGCAATATTCAACGCATGGTTAAGCGCAGGAGAGTTGCCAATAATGGCAAACCGGTTTTTTATTGATTGTAGATCCATATATTATAAATGCAATTGCACATTATCAGCATAGCGGCAATCGTTGTGTAAAATTGTTTTTAGCTTTTTGTAATGCATCCGCCAAAGAATTTTTATTCACAATAAACGGGTGTTATGCAACGGCGGTTCCAATTAAAGTTCCCGATGTGCAGGAGTTAATTTTAATTAAAACATAGTCGCCCGGTTTAAAATTTTCTTTGGGAAATACAACTACCTTATTTTGATCGTTTCTACCCTGCAGGTCATCCGTTGTTTTTTTTGAAAAGCCTTCCACCAATATCCGAAACGTTTTTCCTACATCCCGCTGCATGCTTAGCAGGGTATTACGGCGATGCAGTTCTACCATTTCCTGCAATCTTCTTTTTTTAACTTCTTCCGAAACATCGTCTTTAAACCTTCTTGCAGCAAGGGTTCCAGGACGCTGGCTGTAAAAATACATGTAGGCAAGGTCGTATTGGCAATACTCCATCAGGCTCAGTGATTGCTGGTGATCCTGTTCTGTTTCGGTACAAAATCCGGTAATCATATCGGTTGACAAACCGGCATCCGGCAATATTTCCCGTATGCGGTTCACCCTGGCGATATACCATTCCCTGGTATAAGTTCTGTTCATTAATTGCAATATCCTGCTGCTGCCACTTTGCACCGGCAAATGAATGTACTTGCAGATGTTATCATATTTTGCCATGGTATACAGTACTTCATCCGTAATATCTTTAGGATGAGAAGTGGAAAAACGTACCCTGAGCAAGGGAGAAATTAAGGAGACTTTTTCGAGCAGGCTGGCGAAACTGATGGGTTGTTGATATCCCCCGTTTTCATCACCCACCCAATGATAACTGTCTACATTTTGGCCGAGCAATGTTACTTCCCGATAGCCCTCGTTAAATAATGCGCTACATTCTGCAATGATGGAAGCAACGTCACGACTTCTTTCTCTTCCTCTTGTAAAAGGTACCACGCAAAAGGAACACATATTATTACAGCCCCGCATAATACTTACAAAAGCATTTACACCGTTGCTGTTTAACCTTACCGGCGCAATATCAGCATAGGTCTCATCACGGCTCAGCAAAACATTCACCGCTTTTTGACCGGTTTCAGCCTCTTCAATCAGCACCGGTAAACTGCGGTATGCATCAGGCCCTACCACTATGTCAACGAGTTTTTCCTGTTCAATAAATTTTTCTTTCAATCTTTCTGC
>JANYFI010000095.1 GCA_025362765.1 Ferruginibacter sp.
GTGACCCTTCAGAACCAGGACATGTAGGTTTTGTACACTTAGGTTTTATGGTAATTTCTATGGATGCTTTTCTGAAGAGGCTTATGGAAGTGAGCAGCGATTACAAGTCAGGCAAATACAAGCAGCCGATTATTGACAGAATGCCCTACGGTGCGAAAACTATCATGATAAAAGACCCTGATGGAAACGAAATACACGTTATAGAAGCAATGCCTGCAAACCGTAGCACGAACCGCTAACGTGGAATTTTATGCAAGTTGGGCTTGACAAACAAGCTACAACAAATTGCAAAGCCTCTCAGCGGTTCGGACTGATCAAACATCGCTGACCTTTTGTACTTAACTTCATCAAAATATTTTCAATCAGAAGCGGTTAAGGGCAGACGGAAGTTAACAACTTACTTACGGAAAGGCAAAAGGTTTTGGTATCGGTTTGGGTTGGATGATAGAGAATAGTAGCAATGGTGGGAGATATTTTTACCACGACGGAAACACAAAAATTGGGTACAATACGCTTTGCATTATGTATCCAGGCGAAGTCTTAGGATTTATCATTAATGTTAACGATACCATAAGCCAGGACAAAGTAGGTGAAATTGAAAATAATATTAAGCTGGCATTGGACAAACAATAAGAAAGGCAGTAGGCAATAAAAGGTTTGGCAGTCAGAATTTTTCGTTACTGACTAAATTTTGTAGATTAATCAACAATACTTACTTTTAACGTTAGTAACCTAAGACAGTAGTATGATTATATCTTTTGGTAATTCGGAGACAGAAAAAATTTGGTTAGGAAATCGGGTAAAAAAATACCAATTGAAATTCAAAATGTTGGGAGGAGAAAACTTAGAATGCTAAATAACTCTGTTGAAATTGCTGATCTAAGAATTCCGCCAGCAAATAGACTGGAAAAACTGGCTGGAAAACTAAAAGATTTTTACAGTATTCGAATTAATGATCAATGGAGAATTATTTTTAAATGGAATGCCGGAAATGCATTTGAAGTTGAAATTATTGATTATCATTAAAGCTTAATAAAAATGGCAAAACTTAAAAATATTCATCCAGGCGAAGTTCTTTCAGAAGAATTCCTTGTTCCTTTTAATATAACAGCTTACAAACTCGCTAAGGATATTGAAATCCCGCAAACCAGAGTTTCTCAAATCATTAAAGGAAACCGTAGAATTACTGCTGATACGGCTTTAAGATTAAGCAAATACTTTGGGAATTCTGCTAAATTTTGGCTTGGACTACAAGATGACTTTGATATTGAAGAACAAATATCAATAAAAGGATCGTTATTAAAATCTATTAAAGCTTTAAAGGTTGCCTAACGGCGCATAATTGGGCGTTGCTCCAACGTGGCGGACACTTCGCATGTCAGCATCATTCCGCTACTCTTCCCACCCAGGCGCAGGGCTTCTACCCTGTTGCCCATTGTTACTACACCACGAATCTAAAAACCTACATCACCCGGTTATAAAGAACAAACGTACAAGTCATTTTACCATCGGCTAATTTTTACCACTGCATCTTTTGCCGTTGTTGATAGTAAATTAAAAAATCAACCTATCCCGGAAGCCGCCCTTTTGTATTTTTGACCAACCGCAAAGCGTTTCCTTCGGGTCGATGTCTCTCAACAAGTATTTAATCATAGCCGAGTACATTGCTTATACCAAAGCAACATTCCGTTAAAAAAAGAAAGGTTTTTTTAAACGACGCAAAAAGCCGTTTAAACAAGTGTTGACAGGAATAAGTTTAAGCTTGTTTGAAAACTACAATTTGGGATGCATCCTATAAAAAATCACAATTATTTTCATTGAACATTTTCTGTAATTTTGAACATGCCTGTAATTTCTATGTTTTATGGATTAATAGTGTCAATGTATTATCTTGACACAAAACAGCACAACCTGCCTCATATTCATATAAAATATGGCGAGATGGAAGGCATTTATAAAATACCGAATGGTAATTTAATTGAAGGCTCGCTACCGGGAAATAAAGAAAAGTTAGTGCAGGCATGGATTGAAATTCATAAAGAAGAACTGATGGCAAACTGGCAACTGGCAGTTACAGGCAATAAAATTTTCACCATTGAACCTTTAAAGTAAATGTTATGAACCCAAGAGTGACACAAGTGAAATATGAAAGCAGGTACAAACTGGTGCTTACCTTTTCTAACAGCGAAGTAAAGCAATTTGACTTTTCCAATTATTTAGCTTACCCAATATATACCCCACTACGGGACGAAAGTTTTTGCCGCAGGGCAAAAGTATTCAATGGCACTGTTGCCTGGAATGATGAAATAGATTTTGACCCTGATACGCTTTATCTTGAATCAATAGAATTAGTTGCTGCGTGAAAAATATCAATCCAACCTCTACAGTCTTTTTCGCCTTTGGCGTAAATAAAATAAATCAACCTATCCCGGAAGCCGCCGTTGTGTCTTTTTGGACCAACGGCCGAAGCATTAATCTGCAAGTTGTTGCAGTTAACGCATAAATCAAATCCTATAAAGTCACTAGCGTAAGAAAAGCTAATTTTGGCTACAATGATCATGATACAATAACCAGCCATAAACTATTTCTGCGATGAAAATTACCTTCCTGCTTATTTGCATTAGTCTATGTTTTTTCACCGGTATCAATACACAAAAAATAATGCCGGGGCTAATAGCGACCGTATGGGTTGGCTGAGTTACCTCGATAAAATTGCCCACCCGGTTTTAGTC
>JANYFI010000133.1 GCA_025362765.1 Ferruginibacter sp.
ACATTGCCAGGGTTGAATTGGGCGCCCTTTCCTATAGCGGTTATAACCTGGTACAGGGTTACCCGGGAACAGGCATATCCATCAAGCAATCTTCCGGATCAAATGCCAATGACATTTTAACTGCCGTTGACGAAACGCTAAAAAAAGCAGAATCTAAATTTCCCAAAGGGATACATGCTTTTTCTATTTTCAGCGCAAAAGATTTTTTGGATGCGTCCATCAAACAGGTTGAACAAACGTTGGTGGAAGCATTTATATTGGTGTTTATCGTGGTGTTTATTTTCCTGCAGGATTTCAGGTCAACACTCATTCCTGCCATTGCCGTACCGGTAGCCATCATTGGCACCTTCTTTTTTATGCAGCTTTTTGGCTTTACCATTAATCTGTTAACGCTTTTTGCGCTGGTACTGGCCATTGGTATTGTAGTAGATGATGCGATTGTGGTGGTGGAAGCCGTGCATTCAAAAATGGAAAGAACGGGCATGGCAGCAAGACAGGCCACCGTAGAATCCATCAGTGAAATATCGGGCGCCATCATTTCTATTACCCTCGTGATGGCTGCGGTATTTATTCCGGTAGGATTTATGCAGGGCCCGGCAGGTATTTTTTACCGGCAATTTGCTTTTACCCTGGCGATATCGATTTTAATTTCAGCATTGAACGCTTTGACATTAAGCCCAGCACTCTGTGCCTTGTTTTTAAAAAATCCGCATCACCAAAATGGTGCAGCCGGCGAAAAGGTTGGATTTGGCAAAAGAATGGCGATGGCTTTTAACGCCGGTTTTCACGCTACCACAGATCGCTATCTTTCCGTAGTAAAATTTTTGCTGCGCAGAAAATGGGTGGCATTTTCTGGCCTGGCCATAGTATTTGTGGCTACCTTTTTACTGTTAAAATCTACCCCTACTGGTTTTATTCCTGCGGAGGATCAAAATTTTTTAATTATTTCCGTTAGCCTCCCTCCAGCCTCTTCTTTGGAGCGAACCAAAGTGGTGCTTCAGAAGGCGGATAGTATTTTGAAAACCGTTCAGGCTGTTAAAGAAAGAGGCGCTGTTGCAGGATTTAATTTCAATGGCAGCAGTTCTGCCTATGGTATACTTTTTATAAAATTAAATGAACAGGAAAATCGGAAGCCATCAAAATCAATCAGTGAAATTACGGACGAAATTAACAGGAAGATGACTGCCATTAAAGAGGCGCAGATGTTTATTTTTCAACCCCCAACCGTACAGGGATTCGGCAGTACCAGTGGTTTTGAGGTATTGATCCAGGATAGAAACGGCGGCTCGCTGACTGACCTTTCCAAAGTAACGAATGCCTTCATTACAAAATTAACAGAGCGGCCTGAAGTTGGATTTGCCTTTACCTCTTTTAACACCAATAATCCTCAATATCAAATTGAGGTAGATAATGCCAAAGCCAAACAATTAAATGTTTCGGTGGCCAATATTCTTAGTACGTTGCAAGTGTACTTTGGCAGCAGCTACGTATCTGATTTTAACAGGTTTGGAAAATACACCCGCGTAATAGTACAGGCAGGTGCGCCTTATCGGAGGGATCCTTCTTCACTGGATGGCATTTTTCTAAAAAATTCGCTGTCTCAAATGATCCCGGTCAACAAATTGATTTCATTCAAACGGGTATTTGGACCGCTGTCTGTTAATAGAACCAATCTATTCAATTCTACCAGCATCAGCGGGGACGTAAAGCCGGGATATAGCACCGGGGATGGCATTAAAGCAGTGGAAGAAGTTGCCAAAGCCTACTTGCCACATGGGTATACTTATGAGTGGTCTGGTATTAGCCGGGAAGAATCGAATACGGGTAGTCAAACAACGTTGATTTTTATCCTCAGCGTAGTATTTGTTTACTTTCTGCTGGCAGCTCAATACGAAAGTTATATCCTGCCTTTCGCAGTATTACTGTCAATTCCAACAGGCTTATTAGGCGTATTTATTTTTATCCGGCTGGCCGGGATAGAAAACAATATTTATGTACAGGTGGGCATTATCATGCTGATTGGTTTACTGGCAAAAAATGCCATTTTGATCACTCAATACGCGGTAGCCCGTCGCAATGCGGGCATGGAGCTGTGGGCCGCGGCGTTGGAAGCATGCAAACTTCGTTTACGACCTATTTTGATGACGTCTTTCGCCTTTATTGCCGGCCTGTTGCCACTAACATGGGCAAGTGGCGGATCAGCACTGGGTAACCGTTCTATCGGCACGGGGGCCGTAGGAGGAATGCTTACAGGCGTACTATTAGGCGTATTTGTTATCCCGGTATTATTTGTTGTTTTTCAACATTTACAAGAAAAAGTAGTAGGCAAAAAAGTTTCAAAAACAGACTAGTGCTGTGTTAACTTTAAATTGACGTACTATATATTTTATTACAAGAATTATAAAACATGAATTACACGAATTAATACAGTTCCTTAGTCATAATTCACCCTCGGATTTCTACTCACTTTAAGTTATTTTAAACTTAACATAACGCTGGTTGAATTCAGTTAACAACTGGCCAACCGAAAATGTATAGCACGCATGAAAAGATTGATTACATATGCTCTTCCTTGTTACCTCCTGCTGGGTATCCTGATTACTTCCTGCAGAACGGGTAAAATTTACCAGCGGCCATCGGTATTGTTACCAACTGCATTTGGTGAAAAAAATAACACGGCCGATACGGCAAGTATCGCTGATTTACCCTGGCGGACTTTTTTTAGTGATGCGATACTCGTTCAACTAATAGACAGCGGTTTAGCGAAAAATTACGATTTGCAGTATGCCATTCGGAATATCAATATTGCACAAGCACAAGTTAAGCAAGCCGGATTTTTATGGTACCCACAATTAAATACCGGCCTGGGTATCCAATTCAATAATTATTCAGCCAACGGATTGAGCGGGGTACCTGGTACAGCCAACCGTAATACATCCCAGGACTTTTCTTTATCACTTAACCTAAGCTGGGAAATAGATATCTGGGGCAAAATCAGCCTGCAAAAAGAGGCTGTTTTGGCAAACTATCTTTTGAGCAATGAAGCAACCAGAGCGGTTCAGACAAGGTTAGTCGCTGATATTGCTTCGGCCTACTTCAATTTGCTGATGCTGGATCAGCAACTGGTTGAAACCAGGAAATCATTGGTGCTATCCGGTGATTTTGTGAAATTAACGAGGCTGTTGTATGATGCAGGCGAAGTTACTTACCTGGCTATTCAGCAGGCAGAATCTCAAAGGCAATCCAATGCCATACAAATTCCGGCTATTGAGCAAAATATTCAATTGCAGGAAAATGCGCTGCAGTTGCTCACAGGTAGTTTGCCGGGAACTGTTGAGCGCCTTGTTACCTTAACTGATATTCATTTTACAGATACCCTTTCTACCGGCCTTCCGATAAGTATTTTGCAACGGCGACCTGATGTAAGAGCCAAAGAACTGGCCGTAGTTATTGCCAATACAAAGGTCGGTATCAGTCATGCTAATTTGTATCCGGCTTTGAACCTTACGGCAGGCGGTGGTTTTGAATCTATCAAAACCAGCAATTGGTTCAATATTCCCGGTTCGTTATTTGGATTGGCTGGCGCCACCATAGTGCAACCCCTTTTGCAGGGAAGGCAACTTAAAACGCAATTTGAAATCGCCCAACAACAAAAAGAGCAGGCAGTCATTCAGTTTAAGCAAACTGTATTGACGGCGGCGACAGAAGTTACCAGTGCACTTGTTTCAATACGCAAGCTGGCGGAACAGGAAATGATAGCAAAAGAAAGGGCCGATACCCTGGCAGCAGCGGTAACAAATGCCAACCTGCTTTTTAAAAATGACCTGGCGAATTACCTGGAAGTAATCACGGCTGAACAAAACGCATTAAATGCCGCATTGAATCTGGCATCCATCAGGCGCGAAGAACTGGATGCAAAAGTGGAATTATACCGTGCCCTTGGCGGTGGCTGGAAATAAGCTGTGGGATACGTTTTCAATTATAAAAAAAGAATTAATTTTCATACGCTATATTTTTAGTTGGCAAATCATCAGCAGCCAAAGTGATTGTAACCTTTCCAGCACTTTGCTTTGACTGTATAAAAAGGATCAATTTTCCATTTAACGTTTTTCTTTTATTGCTTTTATAATCTTCATTACTGGTATTACTTCCACTTTTCATTCCTGCTACTGTTGCAGGGCCACTTATTGAAACAGCAATTTCATGATCATCGTTTACTACAGGTATACCTTTTCATCTGTCAATTGAATTTCTATCTGAGTCATACCAGGCTTTTTATACAATGGTGAAACGTAAATATCTGCCTTGATTGCAGCGACCTTTCCAGCCGTTTTAAGCGTATCTGTTACGGTGTTTAAAATCTTCGTCATACACAATGTTGGTTGTATCGTGTAAAATGTTTGCCTTATTATACTGTAGTGTGTATTTGTATCGCAAATCTATAAAAAACGCAGTAATATCAACCGTCCTTAATTAAACGACATTGATATATACATCTAATCTCATAGACACATAGAAACAGATGAGAACATATAACCTTAACTGCTTTTTTATGTGTTGTATATTTCTATATAAAAAACAAACTTAAACTCGAATAATGAACAATTAAAAAGCGGCATCCTGCTTCCAGGTTGGGGAATTTCCATTATAATAAAAAACCTCCCTGCGGAGGTTTTTCAGGATAAACATTTAACTTTCAGGGTGTCATAGGGTGGACACGGTTTAGGATAGTATTGGATGATTTCAAAGTAAAGGTCATCTATTGAAGTGAGTAAAATTGTAGGCAGTAAAACATTGTAAGGGTAAGAATTTTTCTAAATCCGGTTATTAAAATATTGACAACTATCCGCTCGCTGCTTTTATACATTGCGTTAATTGCGTAAGCCGACATAAACGATAAACTCCGGTAATCTGCCAAATAAAAAAAGGTAAGTTAAACGGGGCAAAATGTATTTCCTATGTGCACCATGTAGCTGTGTAGTAAAATATATTTCCCAGATACCCTTACACCTAAGTGGAATAAAAGCAAATAGACGTATAACAAAAAGTCCCCTCCAAAAATGAAGGGGACTATTATTATTTTGAAATT
>JANYFI010000144.1 GCA_025362765.1 Ferruginibacter sp.
TTATTGGTCTTTTAAAGGATTTTGATCTGCCTGATTTTTAATAAGGATGTTGGTTGTGATGGCTTTTTAAGGGATTGGGATTCGGTAACTAAACTTGTTCGTTGTTGTTTCTGATGTAAAATTGCGTTAAATATTCCGGCGTTTTTTTATTTTTCGCCTAATGCAATATATGTTTCGATGAATAGTAAAATAACTTCGATTTGGTAGTAGCTATTTACCCGGCACTGGATAATATTGTTATTAAATACAATAACTGGCAAAAAAAATACCCCAAAAAAGGGGCATTTTAATATATTAAATCCTGAATTTAATTTTCGTGGTTAGTGACTTAAACGCTTTGTTGACCCGGTTTTCAAAGGGTTGAATACTTTCTGTTCTTTCGCTGCTGTTGCTTTCTGATGTAAAGGTGCAATGTTTAATCCAGCGCTATTTCACTTTTCGGTTAAAGAATATTTTGCTTCGATAAAGAATGCAATAAAGCCGATGGAGTAAAAATCTGTAGTCAATAAAACAACGCTGCCACTTGCCTTGCTATTCAGGTTGCAGTAACTTTTCGTAGTCTTCCGGCGTATCAATATTGCCCAAAGGAAAGGGCACCGTCGCTACATCAGTTATATATAGTTGTAAAATTTTTCGGGCGTCGGCATCGCCTGTTAGCTGAAGTAATTTTGGAAAAACGATTTTACTAAACAGCGCCGGTTCGCCAATTAAGCAACTTACTTGTCCAATTTAACAACGCTACCTCTTGTTCACTGGATACTGTAGGAAAGTCTCCCAAAAACTGATCAAAGGAGATACCTGTTTCAAGGTGATCAAAAAGGGATTCGAGCGATACAAGGGTATCTTTAAAAATAGTTGGACCACATAATATGGCAGTATGTATTGTTAAAAATAGGCGAAAAACCATTCACATCATTTCACCCTCACAAAATCTAAATCCTGGAAATCAAAACTAAAATCGGTCAATGGCGAAATGGGGTTCATTTTGATGTGATTGGCTTTGCCGTTATTGTCAAGGTCAAACTTTACAAAGGCATCGGCGTCTAAACTTCTGTCGCCCCATTTCACAATAAACGTGTTTCCCTTGTAAGTGAACATTTCGCCGTTGAGTAAATAAGATCTTTTAGATTCAAACCATAATTTGCCATTCTTTGAATAGATATTTACATCACCAAACCACTTATCAGTAAAGGTTCCGGTAAAAAGGCCGGTATCTTTTGGCGCAGTATTTTTCTTTTGCTGCGCATCAATATCTTTCCAGATATCGCCGGTAATTTTCGCCGCTTCGGCTTCATTCTTCATCACACGATCGTGGTTTTGTTTGATGCGGTCTACACCAGTCACGCCAAGATAACTGTCTTTGATCGTGTTGGTAATCGACGTAAACGCTGCCCCGGATTGCTGGTTGGTAAATACGATAATGCCGAGTTTCAATTCAGGAATTAAAGTAATCTGTGTTACAATTCCCGCCAGTCCGCCCGTATGTGTTGCCTGCAAATATCCTTTTACATCGCTTAAAAACCAACCTAAGCCATAAGAAGCAAAATGAGTGTTATAAGGTGATGGTCCATGGACGGGAATGATAGTTTGTGGTGTCCACATTTCTTCATGTACTTCTTCACTAAATATTTTTTTGCTTAGTCCGTCGCCATATTTACCATTGTTCATTTGCATAATGATCCATTTGCTCATGTCGGTAATATTACTGTAAATGCCGCCAGCCGAATTGGCCACCTGGCTCCAGTCGCGGCGAATCACCTGTACTTTTCCATCTACAGGAGCGTGCGGATCTATGACATTGGTTTTGTTTTTTAGATTTTTAAAAGAGGTACCTGTCTCCTGCATGCCGAGCGGTTCGAGGATACGTGTCTCAATAAAATTTTCCCAGGTGGTTCCGGACGCTTTTGCTATTACTTCTCCGGCAACAATGTACATTAGGTTGTCGTAATCATATTTTGTTCTAAAGCCCGATACCTGTTTTAAATACCGCAGGTTATGAATGATATCTTTTTTTGTAAAATTATTACTGTCTGGCCAAAACATTAAATCGCCGGCGCCGAGGCCGAGGCCGCTACGATGGGTTAGTAAATCCCGTACGGTAAATTCTTCCGTTACATAGGAACTGTACATTCTAAATTCGGGGATGTAGTCAGTTACCTTATCATCCCAGTGCATTTTTCCTTCATCTACTAAAATGCCCAATGCCGCTACAGTAAAAGCTTTGCTGTTGGATGCAATACCGAATAAGGTATGCTCATCAGTTTTCTGTTTGGAATTTAATGACCGTATGCCATATCCTTTGGCATGAATAATTTTGCCATCTTTTACAACTGCC
>JANYFI010000205.1 GCA_025362765.1 Ferruginibacter sp.
GATTTATTGAGGGAAACACTATAAGGCATTTGCACCCTTAACCAAATAGATCCTTCGTTCAGTTCAGGTAAAAATTCGGCACCCAGGTATTTGAAAGAATATAATCCTGCTATCATTACAATGAATGATGACACCAAAACAATTTTTTTGTTTCTGAACGCCATAATGAAACCGCCGAGCATAATTTTGGTAAGAAAATGTAAGAATGGATTGTGCTTTTCATGCACATTTTTCTTGAGAAGGATACTGATTAATACAGGCACCAATGTAAGTGTTGTGATCAACGCACCTAATAATGCAAAGCCAAGCGTAAATGCGAGTGGAGAAAACATTTTTCCTTCTACTTTTTGAAAAGCAAAAATGGGAAGTAAACCAGTGATGATAATTAATTTGGCGAAGAAGATAGCTTTGCCCAATTGCGCGCCATTATTTTTTATAATTTTTAGTTTAGCCAGTTTGTTAAACCTTTCCATTCCCAGCTCAACAGCTCTATGATCTAAAATCACAAACAATCCTTCCACCATCACTACCGCGCCATCTATGATAATGCCAAAATCCACAGCTCCAAGCGAAAGCAGGTTGGCACTCATACCCATCAGGTGCAGACAGATAAATGCAAATAAGAGAGACATGGGGATGATGATAGAAACAATCAGCGTGGTTCGCCAGTTAAACATAAATAGTGAAACCAATAAAGTAACCAGCAATATGCCCTCCACTAAATTGTGTAACACCGTGTGGGTGGCATAGTTAATCAAATCTTCCCGGTCGTAGTAAGGAATAATTTGCGTGTCAGCAGGCAATACGCTGTTATTCAGTTTGTCAATTTTTGCTTTGATAGCCTGCACTACTTCGGTGGCATTTTCGCCTTTTCGCATTAGCACAATAGCTTCCACTACGTCTTTTTCGTCGGTTACAATTCTTTTACCTGTTGAATCTGCCAGCCCATTAGACCTCGAAACAAATCCCAGCCTGGGCAAATTGGATATTTCCACATTCGCTACATCTTTAACCAGCACAGGCACTCCATTGATATTCTGTATAACGATGTTTTTTATTTCGTTGATATCATTGAGCAAACCAATACCTCTTACTACAAAAGCCTGGTCGTTTTGAATGATTACATCCCCCCCAATGTTGATGTTACTTTTTTGAACAGCATTCGAAACATCCAGCGCAGTAATGCCGAGATTGGCCAGTTTAGCCGGGTCAACTTTAATCTCGTAGGTTTTTGTTTTACCGCCAAAAGCTACAACATCACCTACCCCTGGCACCGAACGTAGGTGGCGGTCTACTACCCAATCCTGTATGGTTTTTAATTCCCGGGAGTCCCTTACTTTACTTCGCAGTGTGTAACGAAAAATTTCTCCCGTAGGGCCTGTTGGAGGCTGAACAGAAGGCTGTAAACCCGTTGGTAGTGCTGCATTGCTTAGCAAAGAAAATACCTGTGCCCTTGCATCTTTATCTACAACTTTATCTTCAAAAATTAATTTCACATAACTTAAACCAAAAATGCTGGTACTTCGAAGACTGATTTTTTGCTGCACCGGGTTTAGCGCTATTTCAACAGGGATGGTAACAAATTTTTCCACTTCTTCGGCGCTACGGCCCGGCCACTGTGTAATGATGCTTATTTCAGTATTGGTTACATCAGGAAATGCTTCAATGGGCATGTCTTTAAATGTGATAACACCAAATATTACCAGCACAATGGAAGCTGTTAAAATGAAATATTTATTTTTAAGCGAAAAGGCTATCACCTTTTTTAATGCTTTTATCATATTTGAAGATTTGAAAGTGGCTGTTAATTATTAAGCTGGTCATAAACCTGCAGTGCCTGTGTTGAAATTACTTTTTGCCCTATCTGCAAGCCACTTGAGATATAAGTGTTGGCGCCAACAGTATTGATTACTTCAACGGGTGTTATAGTTAGTGCTGATTTACTGTTAAATACCACTACAAAATATTGACTATGATCAAAAATTAAAGCAGACGAAGGAATAGTGATGGCCTGTTTTTGGAGCTGGTTAGATATGGTGATGCTGGTAAACATCTCTGGTTTAAGTTCATACGCTTTATTGGATAACACAATTCTTACCTTCATTACTTTGTTCGT
>JANYFI010000321.1 GCA_025362765.1 Ferruginibacter sp.
GCCCAACTACAAATTAACCAAATTGACAGAGGGTACTTCTTTGCCTCCCGGCGCGGTTGATTTTACGCAGCCTGCCGCTGCAGCTATTCCAACAGTAGTACACATCAAAACAAAAACCAATGCCAAACAGGTAAGCAATAATTTACCAAAATCCCAAGGCAGAAATCCTTTTAGCGATTTGTTTGATGATAATATGTTGCAGCAGTTTTTTGGCAACAGGGAAGGTGGCTATGTTCCTGAACAAAGGGCTTCCGGTTCGGGTGTAATTATTAGCCAGGATGGGTTTATAGTAACCAACAACCACGTGGTTGAAAACGCGGATGAATTAACCGTGACGCTGAACAACAAAAAATCTTATACAGCCAAAGTAATTGGCCGCGATCCCGCCTATGACCTGGCAGTAATAAAAATTGACGCCGCTGGTTTACCTTTTCTTTTATACGGTAATTCAGATGATGTAAAAATTGGCCAATGGGTTTTGGCGCTGGGTTATCCATTAAATTTAGAAACTACCGTAACAGCCGGTATTGTGAGCGCCAAATCAAGAAGCCTGGGATTAAATAAAGGCACCAGGTTAAATGGTGCGGTAGAATCTTTTATACAAACAGATGCTGCCGTAAACCAGGGCAACAGTGGCGGTGCATTGATCAATACTACAGGAGAATTGGTGGGCATTAATTCGGCCATTGCTTCTCCTACAGGATATTACTCAGGTTACTCCTACGCTATCCCGGTAAATATTGTAAAGAAAGTAGTAGATGACATAATTAAGTACGGTAATGTACAAAGAGGATTTCTTGGTGTTGCTACTGTAAATACCTATGATGTTTCAGAAACAGATAAAACAAAATTGAATCTCAAATATAACGGCGATGGGTTAGTAATTACAGAAGTTACCGCCAACAGTGCCGCACAGGAAGCGGGTTTAAAAAAAGGAGACATTATTAAAAGCGTAAACGGCGTGAATGTTACTATGCCATCTGAATTGCAGGAATTGGTTACAAGGTATAAGCCGAGTGATAAAATAAATATTGTATACTCAAGAGATGGAAAAGATATTAATACCAGTGCCACTTTAAAAAATAATATGGGAACATTCGCCATTGTAAAGGCTGAAAACACCACGTTGTCAAAACTGGGTGCTGATTTTGCAAACCTGGATTCTAAAAAAGCAAAAGAATATGGTGTTCCCGGCGGTGTAATTGTAAAAAAAATAGGTGATGGTGCTTTAAGCGATCAGTCAAGAATGCGGGATGGTTTTATTATTGTGAAAGTAAACGATAAAGACATTAAAAATATGGATGAAATGAGTACTGCCATAGGTTCCGCCAAAAGCATTACCATTAGCGGATTTTATCCCGGTTCTGATGGTTTATATGACTACCCTGTCACGTTGGAAAGTGAATAATTATTTCAAAAAATATATTTCAAAAAATCCCCTGGCGGCAGGGAATTTTTTATTGCAATTCGTTACCAGGTAAAAACAATACTTTGAAAAAATTACATGAAGTGGAAGTCACTTGAGTAAACGTTACCCATAACATAACATGCTACCTCGTACTTTCTTTATGGACAAATAATACAGCTTTCGCTAAACTGTAGTGAGATAATCTGAAGAAAAATAAAAGAAAATCAACTTATTTAATCAATCAACTTTAACTTATAATAATTGTTGGTGAACAAATGAATATACTTATAACCGGTGCAAATGGATACATCGGGCAGCGACTGATACCGGTATTGCTGGAACAAGGCCATCAGTTGTACTGCTGTGTAAGAAACAGGAAAAGATTTGAAAGCGAGCATCAACATGAAAAACTTATTATTATAGAAATTGATTTTTTGGATACTACAGATACCATTATTTTTCCCGCTGAAATAGACATAGCTTTTTACCTAGTTCACTCCATGAATACCCAAAACGATTTTGCCGGTCCGGAAGCAGCGGTGGCAAACCGGTTTCTAATCAAAATAGAAGCAACAACATGCCGCCAAATCATTTACCTGAGCGGAATTGTAAATGAAGTACAGCTATCAAAGCACCTGGAATCAAGATGGAGGGTAGAAAATATTTTAAGGGCAGGTAAAAAAAATGTAACTGTGTTAAGAGCAGGTATTATTGTGGGTTCAGGGAGCGCCTCGTTTGAAATTATGCGTGACATCGTAGAAAAATTACCGGTGATGATTACGCCAAAATGGTTAAATACTTTGTGTCAGCCAATCGCCATAAGAAACGTGATACAGTTTTTAAGTGGCGTAATGTTTAAGGAAAACACCTACAATAAAGACTTTGATATTGGCGGCCCCGAAGTGTTAAGTTATAAAAATATGTTGCTGAAATTCGCTGAAGTGCGCAAGCTTAAGAGAAAGATTTTTACCATTCCGGTGATGACGCCCAAGCTATCATCCTACTGGTTATATTTTGTAACTTCTACTTCGTACCCACTGGCAGTAAACCTGGTAAACAGCATGAAAGTAAACGTGGTATGCCGCGAAAATAATTTAGCGCGGCAACTGGGTATTGAATTACTGCCGTACAAAAGCGCAGTTCAAATGGCATTTGAAAAAATTGAACAACACATGGTACTCAGTAGCTGGAAGGACGCCTTTAGCAGCAGCGGTGCCCCACTGGTAATGATGAACTATATAAAAGTGCCTGATTTTGGCTGTTTTAAAGATATCAAATGGCGGGAAGTTACTGGTGAACTAAATGGCGTACTGGCCAATGTATGGAGCATTGGTGGGGAAAGAGGCTGGTATTACGCCAATGGGTTGTGGAAAGTAAGAGGCATGATGGATAAATTTGTTGGCGGCGTAGGATTGAGAAGAGGGAGAACTGATCCTGATCAAATTCATCCGGGTGATGCGCTGGATTTTTGGCGGGTGCTGATAGCGGATAAAGAAAATAAAAGGTTACTGTTATTTGCGGAAATGAAAGTACCCGGAGAGGCCTGGCTTGAATTTAAGATTATGAAAAAAGACAACAAACAATACCTTCGGCAAACCGCCACTTTTCGCCCGAAAGGAGTTTGGGGCAGGTTATATTGGTACGCAGTACTGCCTTTTCACTATTTTATTTTTAATGGTATGATTAATAACCTGATTAAAGTACAAAAGAAGTTATAAGTTATGCGGTTATAAACTAACCCATAACTTATAACGCTTTATTATTTTTAGTTTATCACTACTTTCTCCATTACATCACCGCCGCGGATGTCGTCAATGATATCTATACCCCCGGTGATTTTCCCAAAACAGGTATGCACGCCATCCAGGTGCTGTACGCCTCCGCGGTTATGGCAAATGAAAAACTGCGATCCTCCGGTATTGCGGCCACGATGCGCCATTGACATTACGCCGCGGTCATGCACCTGTTTTTTCCCGTTTAATTCACAGTTGATAGTATAGCCAGGCCCACCGGCGCCCGTGCCATCAGGACAGCCGCCCTGTACCATAAAATTCGGTATCACCCGGTGAAAGGTAAGGCCATTATAAAATCCCTGGTTTACCAGTTTCTTAAAATTGGCAGCCGCAATCGGTGCGTCATCATCGTATAATTCGAATGTTAAAACACCTTTTGCGGTATGTATCTCGCCGGTAGTTAATTGTACGTCGCTCATTATTATTTAATTTTTGTACCGCAAAAGTACCAAATACCCTGCAATTGAACGGCTGTTAAAATATGTTTTGACGAAAGACTTGCAAAGAATGGATTTAAAGAAAATTCATTACCAACCTTTTTACTAAAACACCCCTGAGATGAAAATTATTTTGTTGTTAAAAGAGAGGCTGTCACCGGCAGCTTTATGCAGTAAAGCGGTAGCAACTGGCGCTGTGGGAGCTATTACATATATCGTTTCTCCTTCGAATAATATTTTACCCAGACCGGCGGCTATAAAAAATGTAAAATCTTTGCAAACCACCAGGCTACCGGTTGTTACGGAAATGTGCAGCGTATTGCAATCTACTCCCCTCAATGCAGCCAGTTCATGTTGATTGGCGGCCAGCTGCCTGGCATGCATGTCTTTTTCAAGGTGATTCATAGCGCGACTGGTTTCATACTTATCACCCGCACTACTTTTTTCTTCACTATTTGCCGCCGCCTGCGCATTTTGCATAGACAGTAAACTAGCATTTACCCGTTGCTGAATAACCGCCTCACAATATTCCTGCAACCGCTTTTTATAATCGATCTTGTTTTTCAATTTGTCATTTTATTAAACCAGTACAGGGAAGCGAATTCGTCAATACTGAACCGTTGCAACCGAAAGCACAATCTCTGTCAAATAGCAACCCTTCCGAAACGGTTGAATTTTTGCGAATGCCGTCTTGTCACAAAAATAGCACTCTGTTACACAGGTTTATAGATATTGAAGACAAAACTTGTTGTGTGCAAATAAAAACAGCTTATTGAAAAAATAAAAACAATTTATTGTAGGTTTACTATCATAAAATCTTTCTGTATGTCTGTAGTCAACTGGTCAGAAGCGATCAAGCCTTTATTAAAAAAATACAAAGGCAAAAAGCATCCCCTTGATTTTGAAAATACTTACCAGTTACTGGTGGCTGTTGTATTGTCTGCACAGGATTCAGATAAGCATATTAACCAGATTGCACCCACATTTTTTAACGTATTTCCAAACATGAAAACCCTGGCAAAAGCTACGCCGGAAGCCATCCAGGAACAAATAAGTGACGTAAGAAACTTCGGTAACAAATCTAAATGGCTAAGTGCCTTGTCCAAACAAATAAAAGAGGATAAAAATATTCCGCTCACCTTGGCTGAACTAACCGAATTGCCAGGTATCGGCCGTAAGTCGGCCAATGTAATTAAGCGGGAATCAGGCGCAACAGCAGAAGGCATTATAGTGGACTTACATGTAGTGCGGGTGGCACCGCGGCTGGGCATAGCCAGCGGAAGCGATCCAAAGAAAATAGAAGAACAATTAATGGACATATTGCCTCTAAAAGAATGGGACGCAGGCATGGCCATGTCGTTTTTAGGCAGGGAAATATGCCGGCCTAAGTTACCCAACTGCAAAGACTGTATGATGAATTCAGTGTGTGCTTATTATAAATCAACGCTGTAAATTTCCCGGAAGCTGATTTATCCAAAGGGTTCATGTATAGATTTAGCTACAGGAGAAAACCATTTGGCGCCCTCAGCGGTCATGTAAGCACAGTCTTCCAGCCGTACGCCAAATTCGCCGGGAATTGAAATGGTAGGTTCTACACTAAAACACATATCCGGTTGCAAAACCAGTTTGTTTCCTTTCACCATATTGCCCCACTCGTGTCCGTCTAAACCAATGCCGTGCCCGGTTCGGTGCGGCAAACCGGGATGTTAGTAGCCACAGCCAATGCGGAAAGATTGATAATTTTTTTTCTCTTTAACACCATAAAAAATAATTTTAAGTACCGTGATTTTATTGTTATTTCAAGATAGTGTTATTATATATTTAAAATCCCCCACAGCAGGAGAAATTTGTAAGATTACACTAATACTTTATTGTAGCAGGTTATTTAAAAAAGGTAGCCGTCTGCTTGTGCTTAGCCTTTAAAGTTTGTTGATGTA
>JANYFI010000322.1 GCA_025362765.1 Ferruginibacter sp.
AATTCCCAGTCGGCATTACTCACCAGTTCCGTTAAGGTGCCTCCATTAGTATTGCTTGCAATGTTGGAAGCTTTAAAGGTTACCTCATTTATTACAAAAGGCGCCTGGTCAGGCTTTGTAGTATTCACTACCACCACCTTGGTTTTACCGAGCTGTATACCTCCAATCATAGCTTCATCTATCACATCGTTGGTTAGTACAATTGCTTCTTCACCCGTATGCAGTTTTTTACTTTTTTTATACACCGTGATAAGGCCGCCATCAGCACTTACCAAACCAGCTTTTAGCTGTTGAAACAATATAAACGCATCTGTATTCAGTTGGGTTACATGCACATTTTTAATGTCTACAATGGCATTCATGTTTCCCTGTTTGTATTGCCTGATGGCGCCCATCTGCAATGTTTTTTCCGGTGCGTCATACACCAGGTTAGTCAGGTTTATCCTGCTTCCGTCAGCCGCTTCCGGCAACTGGATGTTTTCAACCATCACCTTCACATCCTTAATAAAATAACTAATGATATTTTGGTAATCTTTAGTACTGTCCACTAAAAAATGATTGAGAGAAATATTTATATTTTCAAGTGTAGTAAGAGCTTTCCCTTTTTTATCTGTAATTAAAACCGTTCCTTTTATTACCTGTATGGTATCTGCACTGATGCTTTTAAACTTTCCCAGTATCTTTTTATACAACTCCATTGTGTCGCTTAGGGTAAAGGGTTTGGGCTTATCCGCACCGGTGTTTATTATCTGTATCACAGGCTGTACGATAGTAATTGATTTTGCCGTAACCTGGTTACCTGTCAACAAGCCGGGTACGTTAATACCCTTTGCCGTAACTTCCTGTGCCCGGATATTGTAGAGTACATTGGGTAAACTGTCGGTGCTTTGTAATAGTTTTTTTTGTACGCTGTCGCTCTGCAATGTTATTTTATAAAAAGAAGCGTTGCCGTTTACCTCATCAATCTGTGAACTGTCGTAATGCATAAAATAAAGACTATCGGATTTTTTTTGAATCGCGTCTTGAAGGGCGTTTTTTACAATGCTTTTTTTATGGCCCTGCCAGTAGATATATCCACCGATGGCGCCAGCTATTAAAACAGCCACTAATATTCTGAAAATAACTTTCATTGTACAATCAATTTTTTAGCTGAAATGAATAGCAACGTACATTCTCCAACAACACTATTTATATCTTATTAAAAAGGATATCCAATTGCAATATTAAATACCAGGTTTTCTCTGCGCCAGGTTTTATCCCCTAATGCAATTTTATCAATTACCCATCTTTGGCCGTCAGGTTTATATGGTATTCTAAACGGTATTCCAAAATCAAAGCGTAACAATATGATGCTGGCATCAATGCGTAAGCCAATACCCGATGCCATTGCAAGTTCTTGTAAAAAGTCTTTTTTTAACTGGCCTGCTTTACCAAATAAAACAGTGTCTCTGGTCCAGACATTGCCTATGTCTGCAAAAACGGCTCCACTAAAACGGCCTGCCAGTGGTATACGGATTTCCGAATTGATTAACAGTTTATAATCTCCGCCAATGGTTTGATAATAGGCCTGGTCCTGCAGCGTGGGCTTGTAGCTTCCTGGCCCTAATGTACGCACGGCAAAAGCCCGTATAGAGCTTGAACCACCCACTATATATTGTTTTGAAAAAGGCAGGTAGGCTGAATTATTATACGGAAAACCCACCCCTATTTCTATCCTGTTGGCGATTTGCCATTTATTGCGCAGCCTTTTTGTATAGCGCAGGTCAATATCACCTTTTACGTATTGAGCAAAAGGAGCACCCAATATATTTTTTGAGCGGGGTTGTTTTGCACCAGTTACCCAACCAATGGTATTACCGGCCACTTCACCATCCGCTTTAATAAACCATTGATTTCTCGCCAGCGGATTCAGCGTGTTGTAAGTAAAGGTATAATACGACCCGAGAATAGCTTCGCTGTAAATATTAGTTAACAGTGCCGGATTAAGAGAAGCTGCTTTGTAAAAACTATCCGTGACATTTACAGAATTGGCATAAGTAAATGAAAGCGGCGACAGTACGTGCTGTTTATTGGCGCTTTCCCGCCATTGAAATTCGTAGTT
>JANYFI010000332.1 GCA_025362765.1 Ferruginibacter sp.
ATAACAAATTGAAAAATAGTTAAATTGGTATTGGTTAAGTATTTATCTAATTCTAATAACAAAGCCTCACATTTCTGTGAGGCTTTGTGGGAGCACACGGGTTCGAACCGCGGACCCTCTGCTTGTAAGGCAGATGCTCTAAACCAACTGAGCTATGCTCCCTTTACCGTTTTTTCGGATGGCAAAGATAAGGGTAAAATGATTGTATCAAAACTTTTTTCAGTTCTTATTTAATTTTTTTTAAAATACTTACTCCTGTTTTTTTAACGCAGCTACGGTGGAGCGATACGTATCGCCAACCGGAAGCTCCATTTTATTTGGCAGGCCTACTTTACGGTATTGCAAAAAGGTAATTTTATCGTTGGCAACTATATAACTGCGGTGAATGCGGATAAACTTTTTCTTAGGAAGCTTCTCCAGTATTTTTTTCATTGACAACAGTGTGAGAAAAGATTGTGTAGCCGTAACTACTTTTACATAATCGTCCAGGGCCTCAATATAAATGATTTCTGCAAATGGTATTTTAACCATCTTATAATCTGAATGAATGTATAGAAACTGGGATGGAGAAACATCTTCCTTTTCTTTTATATTTTCACGGGCCAGGGCTTTGGCAACTGCTTTTTCAAATCGGGCCAGGTTAAATGGCTTTAACAGGTAGTCAATGGCGTCTACTTCAAAACCCTGTACCGCAAATTCCTTATAGGCTGTAGTAAAAATAACCATGGGTTTTTCAGGCAACTCTTTATATAGTTGAAACCCATTCACATCGGGCATTTGGATGTCAAGAAATAAAAGATCTGCGTTATTTTTTTGCAGGTAGGCGGCTGCTTCGATGGCGTCGGAAAATGTCATTTCCAAATTAAGCTGGGGCAACCGGGCAATATATTTCTTTAATACCTCCAGTGCCAGAGGTTCATCATCTATCGCTACACAGTTTATCATGCTAAATCTAATTGTAAAAATACAGTGTATAAACCGCCTTTGTCGTCAATTGTAAGCTGGTATTTTTTTGCATATTGCAGTTGTAATCTTCTTATAGTATTGTTTGTTCCGGTAAAAGTACTTTGTTCCAACCTTTTTATCATTATCTTATTGCGTACCTGTAGTGTAAGCTGACTGGCGCAAATGCTGATACCAATATTAATTACACAAGGTTCATGATTACTTATCCCATATTTAAATGCATTTTCAATAAAATTGATAAGCAGGAGCGGGGCTATGATATTATCGCCTGTATCACCGGTAACGGCAAATACTACCGTTAGTTTGTCATTGCGGCGCAGCTGCTGAAGACGGATGTAATTTTCCAGGTAGTCCAGTTCTTTTTGTAATGGGGCGGTTGCCCTATTTGCATCTTCCGTAACGTACCGCATAATCGAGGAAAGCTTTAAAATGGCTTCCGGAGTTTGATTATTTTGTATGATGGATAATGCATAAATATTATTTAACGTGTTAAAAAGAAAATGAGGATTTATTTGGGCTTTTAAATAGGAGAGTTCTGCATGTAGTTTTTGAACGGTGATGTCCTTGTTTTTCTGCTCCATTACTCTATAGCGATGCGTAAGATGCAAAATGCTGCTTAAAAACCAGGCAATCAAAAATTGAAAGAAACCAAACAGGCGCTCGATACCTAATTGCCAGTCAGGCGTTCCTGGAGTAGTCATGTTTATTTTCGTCTGCGTAAATGCGGCTATGACGTAAGAAGGCACATAAATAACGATCAGCATCATAACAAATACTATCAAAAAGTAGGGCAACTTTTTTTTGCAGTAATACAAACCTGGCAACAAAAAATAAAGGTGTAGATAAAAAAAGAAAATCAGCAAACTGTTTCTCACAAAAAAAAATATCAAACCGGGCGCAGGCTTACAATCGCCAGGATAATGAACATCTTTCAGGTGTGCAAGATCATTTGAATGCGACATATTTAATAGCACTACCGGAAACAAAAAGAATGTTATCCAGCCAGAAAAATGTAGCAGAATTGTAAGAAAATTTTTATGCATTTATAAATTAAATTAATATTTGTTACCACAAATACAATATCGATTAATGCCCGATAACGATATAATAACAATAGAAATATCTCTGTAAAAATAGCAAATGAAATGATTTTAGTAAATTTGAAAAAAGGTAAAACGTACTAATGAGACGGTAAAAGGCCTTTGCATTAAATTTTCACATTTTCTTACACGCTAAGTAATATAGTTTTGAATGTAACTAACTGAACAAATATGCATCAATTAAAATGCCTGCTGATTGGTACCCAGCTATCTGGTAAAATACTGTTTGAACATGTTGCCAAACTTCCCTGGTTAAATTTTATCTGCAAGCCCATCAATGCAAGAGAAGCCCGTCATTATCTGCAGGAATTTACCACAGATATTATCTTCTGCGATATGGAAACGATCTGCGATCCGGAGATAGAAACTTTTTTAGCAGCGTATGCCACGGAATCACTGGTTATTGTCATTGATTCCAAATCGGCTTTATCAACTACCGAAATTGGCAGTAACGTGTTTAGTTTTTTGCAAAAACCCGTGTCATTCGATCACTTTTTTTATACTATTTGCAGGGCGAATGAATTTTTATACCCTCCCATGAAGAGGGAGTTATCACCTGCTGCAGACTTTGTTTTTATTAAATCTGAATACAAGTTTTACAAGGTTAAATTTGACGATATTCTTTTTTGCGAAGGCATGAAAGATTATACGCAGGTATACCTGGTGGACAAACCCAAACCGATTATTACACTGCAAAATTTAAAAACATTTGTGAGTAAATTACCTGCCCGCGACTTTATAAGAGTGCATCGGTCGTACGTTATATCTCTTAGCAGTATTGATGTGGTAAGTAAAAATGAAATCATTATCGGGAATAAATTTATACCAATCGGCGAGAGTTACAGAAGTTCTTTATTTCAGATTATTCACCAGGCTTCCTGATGTTACATTGAGGAGTGCCAGGCATAATGGCGTAATTACCTCACCTGGTTTCGCCAATAAAAACAGGCTGTATCTTAATAGAATACAGCCTGTTTTTATTTAGTAAAAATAAAATGAAATGGTAGTTACTTATTCCAAAATACCTATTTTTTGCAACTCAGCCCTGAAAAGGGTAGGCTTTTGATGCGATTTTATTTTGTTGACTACCAGAGACGCCACTTTTAGGGCATCCTCTTCCGTAGCAAAACTTTTTATTCCCTGTACAACCGGAATCATAGTTTGTTTAATCACAATTTTATCATCTACAGTGATAATGTATCCCCATCCATCACCGGTTTTAAATGAATGCGACGCAATTAAAACTGAATCTTTATGCGCATTGTTGTTATCAGAAATTTTGGGAGCAGTATCATTGCAACCAAATAATGTTGCGATAAATACTACCATTCCTGTAACAATAAGTGCTTTCATTTCCGTTGCTTAATTCCTGATAATGATAGATAATAAATATGTCAGCCTCAACTAGTCGTTGGCATTATATGCTTGATTTGGAAGAAATTCGCGAATATCATCAAATGGCGTGCTGCTGCTTCTGCCGGTTAAAACATATCCACGTTCTTTTACGGTAAAACCTACTGCGCCAGTCCTTGCTACACCTTCGAAAGCTGTCTTTTTAACCCATACATCGGTTGGAAAATCATACTCCCATGTATCGTTTAATACTGAGCCATTTTCGCCACAAGTGATGTAACCTTTTCCGTTCATTACAAAAGCTACTGCGTTACTCCTTACTATGGCATATGCGTCATCATACGAATCAGTGCTAACATTGCTGATCTGTCTTTTTTCTACCCAAACAGGTGTTGCTGTTGGATCGTACACCCATAAATCATTTACACCGGTAGTAGTACCATTGTTGGTACCGGTAAATACATAAGCTTTGTTTTGGTAAACAAAAGCTACGGCTCCGGAACGTTTAGAGCCACCAAGGCTTAATTGTTTTGCCCATGTATCCGATGTTGGATCGTATTGCCAAAGATCTTTTAAGTAATTGCCATCGTAACCGGTAGAAATGTATCCTTTATCAGAAATACTAAAGCCAACGGCATCGTATCTTGCACCACCTGCAAAATCACCTTTTTTTGTCCAGGTATTTGTAGCAGGGCTATATTCCCATGTATCCTGCAACATATTTAAACCATCATATCCGGTAGAAATATATCCTTTACCAGCTGCGGCAAAAGCCACTGCAGAACTTCTTCCGGTACCGGGCATATCAGCTTTTTGTTGTCCCCATGAATCCTGAACTGGATCGTAAGACCAAAGGTCAGTTAAGCGGTTCGTGCCATCATAACCGGTTCCAATATAAGCGGTATCACCAATAACAAATGAAACAGCCTCACTGCGGGTAACCCCCTCAAAATCAGATCTTTTTATCCAGTTGCCACTTGTATCTGTGGTAGAAGTTGATGTTTTTGTGCAGGAGCCAATAAATAATGAAAAACCTAAAATACTCAATAACGAAATCCGCTTAGTTTTGTACATGCTGTTTAATTTTTGCCGAAAATATCACCTAAGCAAACGTTAAAATCGTTAAAAAGTATTTACAGGTAGTTATTGTCTACCAATCAGTATAAATAGCATATCAATAGAGAAAAATGTTCTACACATCGGTAAAACGTACCGTGGCGTATATTTCCGTGTGTAGCATGATTAATAATGACGTTGGTAGATGATAAAAGGTGCTTAATACATATTAACAATACAACAGCGCCATCCGGAGATAATATTGCCAACTAATTAATAACTTAATGCGCATAATGAAGCCAAAATACCGCTACTGCCTCTTTTTTTTTCCTTCGATTTTTCTTTTATTCACCATGTTTTTAATTAGTTCATGCGAAAAGCAGGATATTGCTTTTGGAACTGGTTTTATTGATAATACCATCACAAACCTGGTACTTGTAGATACCGCCACTGTAAATATTGCCAGCGTGTATGTTGATTCTTTTGTAACATCCAGTTCGCAAACCATCTTTGCGGGAAAATATAAGGATGAAAAATTTGGAACAATAACCTCGCGGTCTTTTCTTCAATTGGGTATTCCTGCAGCAAGTTCTTATGATATACCCAATGGTTCAGTTTTTGATTCTGTGGAACTGATTTTAAAACTGAATAAAAATTTTTACGGAGATACCACTGTACCTTATGAAGTAGCTATTCACCAGTTAACACAGCAAATTGCTTATCGAACCAACCAGTACAGTTTTTATAATAATAATAGCTGGCCTTTTTCCAACACGGTGCTTGGTAGTAGTCAGCTTGTTATTTCTCCCTCAACAAGAGATACGCTGGCTATAAAATTATCACCAACCCTCGGCCTGGATCTATTTAATAAATTGCAAAATAAGAATGATGAAGTAAGTACTGTGGATCAGTTTTTAAATTACTTTAAAGGAATAGCCATAGTAGGCGGAGCCGGCAATAATTGTATAATGGGCTTTAAAGATAGTGTTACCATGCGACTGCATTACCGAAAACCAGGAGTGTTTGCGCAAAATGCCATTATTGATTTTGGTATCAACCAAACCAATTTTCAGTTTAATAATATTTCATCCGACAGAACGGGGACTGCTATTTCTTCTCTGGGCCCTAATAATCGCATCATACCTTCCTCTGCCACAGGCAATGCTGGTTACAGTCAGTATATTTCAGGAGTAGTAACGAAGTTTAATTTCCCATACTTAAATGATTTATATCAGCTGCCCAATTTTTTGAAAATTGTTAAGGCGGAACTTGTAATAAAACCTGTTCAAAATAGTTTTTTAAGTTATTATAGTTTGCCACTACGTCTGCGATTAAATGCAACCGATCAAACTAATTTGTTGGGTACCGATCTAAGTACATATGTGGGGTCGTCTTCTACCGTTCAATACGGCAATCTTTATATAGATAATTTATATGGTACCAGTACAGCTTACACATATGATATTACCTCTTATTTGCAGGCACTGTTGGTTTCCCATAGTGATCTTGTAAAGAATGGATTACTGGTTTTACCTCCTGCTCCCAACACTATATTTAGCAGGTTACTGATTGCTAATGGAGCAAGCACTATCAATAAAACCCAGGTAAAAATTTATTATGCTTCTGTTAAATAAAAAAAATCGCAACATGTTTTCGAATAAAAATATTGGCATTTTACTAGGTTGTTTATTGATGTTTCCCGCAGTGATGAGGGCTCAAAATAATAGTTCTCCTTATTCTGTATTGGGAATTGGAGATATTGAGAGCAGTTCTTTTAATAAGTACACTGGTATGGCCAATGCTGGTATTGCTTTGGGTGATGACAGGTATATTAACAATAGTAACGCTGCGTCACTTACGCAACTTCGGCAACATTTTTTTACATTTGAAACATCTATGCGCCTAAAACAGGTCATTTATTCCGGGGCAGGCGTTGTAGCACCAGATAATAAAAGCACTGACTTTGCTTTTCGCAGAGTAAACCTGGCAGCTAAACTCACCAAAAACTGGGGCAGCAGCTTGGGGTTAATGCCTTTTAGTACCGCAGCGTTTAATTTTTCATCCACTAAAAA
>JANYFI010000333.1 GCA_025362765.1 Ferruginibacter sp.
AACAACCTGTATGGTTAAATTACCGGACAAAAGATTGGTGATATTTTCGTATCCTACTCCCAATGTTGCGGGGTTAAAATAGCCGACTATCCCCACCGCTACTCCACCAATGGCAGGCCACCACATCCAGTGAATGGGTAAATGCTCAAACATATCTTCTATAAAATAAACTGTTTTGGTAACACCTACCGAAAGCAATCCCATGGCAATACCCATGAGGCTGTATACTAATAAAGCGCTGTTCGAAGGCATGCTTATCTCCTTCATTCCGCCAAAAACATAGCCCGGTTCAAAGAAAAAATGATGACCTGCAGCACCGGTAATACAAGCCAACGCAACAGGAATAATAGAACGGGGCGAAAACTCAAACAACAATAATTCAATGGCTAAAAATATGCCTGCAAGCGGGCTGCCAAAAATGGCGGACATACCAGCGGTAGCGCCTGCTGCAAGTAAAATTTTTCGCTCATGGTGAGTGATTTTTATTAGCTGGCCAATGGTGGAACCAAGCGCTCCTCCGGTGGCGATGATTGGCCCCTCCGCTCCAAATGGGCCGCCACTGCCAATGGCGATGGCTGATGACAATGGTTTTAGGTAACTGATAGCGGGCTTAATCTTACTTTGATTGGTAAGTATTTGCTCCATCGCTTCGGGAATACCATGACCACGAATGGCCTTTGAACCGTACAGCGCCATTAGCCCAACAATTACTCCACCAATTGCAGGAATGGCAATAACGAACAAACCAAGTGAGTTACCTACTGGTGTAATATGCGCAATACTTACATTTCCATAAAAAGAAATATTGGTTACCAGGTTAATCAACAGCACCAATAGTTTGGCAATTACGCTTATTACAGCACCAATTAGAATAGCCAATAACGAAATAGTAATAATGCGTGTTTTTCTCTCCTCTTTAACCGCGGCGTTTTCAAATTCAAATGTGGAGCTAAGCGACACTGATATAGGTATTGCCCCGGACTTCCTTTTCTGTTTAGACATTAGTAATAACAATTTAGCCGCAAAGGTCGCTCAGAAAACAGGACTGTTAATTGCCAAATGGCAACTAATGGCGACAAATTACTTTTTGGAAAACTCCTTCCTGATTCTGCTCAGGGAAGTTCTGGTAATGCCAAGGTAGGTGGCAATATCTTTTAGAGGAGCGTATTGAAAAATATCAGGACTGTTGGTTAAAAGACTGATGTAGCGCTCTTCTGCAGTTTGATGCAGCATGGAGAGCATTCTTTGTTTGAGCTCTTCATAAGAGCCTACCAGCATGGACCTTCCAAATTCCCTGAATTCAGGCATAGAGTGAAACGCTACCTGGAGGTTGTCGAAAGTAATGTACCAGGCCGTACAGTCGGTTAGCGCCCGGAAGGTTTCCTGCGCCTGCCCTCTTTTAAAGAAGGAAAATAATTCGCACACTACCTGGTTATTTGTATAAAAGCTAGTGGTAATGTCGTCTCCTTTAGTGTCGAACGTATAGGCTCTTACAAAGCCGTTTACCAAAAAATAATATTCATTGCAAACTTTCCCTTCTTCAAAAAGTATATTGCCTTCAAAGACTGTTTTCTCTGTAAACCGATCTGCAATTTCCCCGGCTTTTAAAGCCGTAATAGAAAGGTGCGTTTGTATAAACTCAACTAAAGGCCCCCTGTTAATCGCCTCCGGATTATTATTCGTCTTTTTCATTACAGATTGAAGATAAGAAAACGATCAATTGAAAATGCACCGCTAAGTTAGTTACAGTTAAGGTTTCGCCTGCAGAAATGAAAAATGATTGGTGAAGAAACCGAAAGACATGTAAATAAAGGATGCATTTCAGCAATAAAAAAAGGTTCCAACTACTTGAAACCTTTCTGAAGAATGCGTGGAGAATACCGGATTCGAACCGGTGACCTCTTGCATGCCATGCAAGCGCTCTACCAACTGAGCTAATTCCCCAAACGGAGTGCAAATATATACGCATTGTTATTTGTGTCAAAATCAATTTTTAAAGGGTGACATTTTAAAGGATAACTATTTATCGGTGATTGCGGGTGCAGCTAATTTTTGCCGTCACCAAAAAAACCAGTAGGTTTGATGCCAATTATCAACAATGCCACAAGTACCGCCAATAGCCACCGCAAAAGCAGAAATTAAATTTTTAGCCGGGCCGCAAAGCCGCTTAAAGGAATTACATTTTGCCATTAAAGTATTGTTTGAATTTATAAAAGGATTCAGGGCACTGCATTTTGTGGGGCCCTGCGTTACCATATTTGGATCAGCCCGTTTTAAAGATGGTCACCCCTATTTTGAAAAAACAGAAGAGCTTGCCGCAAGAATTGCCCAACTGGGCTTTACCATTATGACGGGTGGCGGCCCCGGTATTATGGAAGCAGCCAATAAAGGCGCCCGGGAAGCAGGTGGCCGCAGCGTGGGCTGTAATATCGTGTTGCCGCATGAACAACAACACAATCCATACCTGGATAAATGGGTAAACATTAAATACTTTTTTGTCCGCAAAACACTGCTGCTGAAATATTCTTACGCCTTTGTGGTAATGCCGGGAGGCTTTGGCACCATGGATGAATATTTTGAAGCCCTTACCCTGATACAAACGAAAATGATCAGTGAATTTCCAATCGTAATTTTTGATACCAAATTTCATGCAGCGCTGTTGGCGCATATTGAAACCATGAAACAGGAACTGACCATTTCCCCCGGTGATACCAATTTATTTTTGGTGACAGATTCAGTCGATGAAGCAGTAGCCTACATTCAAAAAAACACCATTGTAAAATTTAACCTACAGCCAGAAAAACCCCGGCGGCCGTTTAAATGGCTGGCAGAAAGTTCATAGTCAAAATACACTATTGACTATGCGGCCTCCCAAAACTTGTGCTCAATATAATGGTGCCGGGTGATATCAATCATATCATTGTTGACCTGCATCATCTTCCCCCAAAAAAACTTACCTGATTTTTGTAGCTGATATTTTTTGATAACCGCTACAAACCAGCATTCATAAAAACAGCTACCACCATACAGGTCAATTGCTTTCACTGCGGTGAACAATGTGATGAAATTATTGAAGCCGACAGCAAACCATTTTGCTGCGAAGGTTGCAAACAGGTGTACCTGTTGCTGAATGAAAATAATCTTTGCACTTATTACAATTTTGATAAAAACCCCGGCATCAAAGCAAAAGGAAAATTTGTGGCCGAACGCTTTGCATACCTCGACGATGCCACTACTATAAACAAACTGGTACAATACTGCAGCAGTACGCAAACGAATGTAACATTCAGCCTGCCGCAAATGCATTGTTCCAGTTGTGTTTTTTTACTGGAGAACCTGCATCGCATTGAACCGGGCATTACCAAATCGCAGGTTAATTTTCAGCGCCGGGAAGTATTTATTATTTTTGATCCTGTAGCCATTAATCTGCGCAAAGTAGTGGAATTGCTTGCCTTTATTGGCTATGAACCGGCACTGAGTTTAAAGGACGGCAGCAAAAAAAAGAAAGTTACCTATAACAAAAAGCAGATTTACCAGATTGGTGTGGCAGGCTTCTGCTTTTCCAATATCATGATGCTGAGTTTTCCTGAATACTTTTCATCCGGCCATATTGAACAGGCTGGTTTAAAAGAAGTTTTCACCTGGCTCAATTTATTTTTATCACTGCCTGTATTATTTTTCAGTGCTTCTTCTATTGTTATTTCGGCCTGGAAAGGCCTGCGGAAGCGATTTTTAAACATTGATGCGCCGATTACCCTCGCCATTATTGTTACCTTCAGCAGAAGCTATTACGAAATTATTTCAGGCCATGGCGCAGGCTATCTTGATTCAGGCACCGGCATTGTTTTTTTTATGCTAATCGGCAGATGGTTTCAAAATAAAACCTACGATTCCTTTTCATTTGACCGTGATTATACATCTTACTTTCCACTGGGCGTAAGTATTATTCAAAACGGTACAGAAAAAAATATTCCTGTTACGCAGTTACAGAAAAATGATTGCATTATTATCCGCAACGGAGAAATGATACCGGCCGATGCCATTTTATTGAAAGGCGAAGCGAGTGTAGATTACAGCTTTGTAAGCGGCGAAAGTACGCCCCTGCAAAAAAATATGGGCGAACTGATTTATGCAGGTGGCAAGCAATGTGGCAGCGCCATCGAACTACAGATTATCAACGAAGTATCGCAAAGCTATATCACGCAGTTATGGAACAATGATATCTTTAAACATAAAAAAAATCAGGAGCAATCATTTATTCATCCCTGGAGCCGGTACTTTACGCTGGTATTATTTTCTGTTGCCATTGTTACGGCAATCTACTGGTCCATTGCTGATACCAGCAGGTTATTGCCTGCCGTTACCGCCGTACTTATTGTAGCCTGTCCCTGTTCATTGTTGCTTTCGGCAACGTTTACTTACGGCAACATGCTGCGTATTTTTGGCAAAAATAAACTGTATCTTAAAAACGCTGGTGTAATTGAAAGTATGGCCAAGGCCGATACGGTTATTTTTGATAAAACAGGAACGATTACGCAAAGCAATACCTCGCAGGTATTATATAAAGGCACCCCGCTAAGCAACCGTGAACTGGCCGCTATAAAAGCCGTCACCAGGCAATCCGCACATCCGTTAAGTAAAATTATTACCGCTACGTTAGGTAATGTAAACAACGACCAGTTATTAACGGTGAATGGTTTTAAGGAATTTGCCGGAAAGGGAATTGAGGCCACGGTAAATGATATCCCGCTAAAAATTGGTTCCTCATCTTTTGTGAATGAGCCGTATGAGCCGGAGGGGTATGGAACCGGATCTCATATTCATGTGCAACTGAATAAAATACACATGGGCACCTTTACCATCAGCAACCAATACAGGCCAGGCATTAAAGAGGCCGTTTCGCTGCTACAGCATAAGGGATACGAACTGCACTTATTATCTGGTGATAATGATACCGAAAAAAATACACTCACCCGGTTGTTTGGCAAAAACACTGATGTACAGTTCAATCAATCGCCGCAAAATAAACTGGATACCATACAACAATTACAACAGCAACATAAAAATGTACTGATGTTTGGCGATGGCCTCAACGATGCAGGCGCCCTGATGCAAAGCGATACCGGCATTGCCGTTAGCGATAACACAACCCAGTTTTCGCCTGCATGTGATGCCATCATTGATGGCGCCAACATACGGCTCGCTCCTCAGTTGCTGGCTTATGCCAAAGCGGGTAAAAAAATTGTAGCGGCCAGTTTTATACTGTCTATTTTATACAATGTTGCAGGATTATCTTTTGCGGTACAGGGCACCCTCGCCCCAATTGTGGCAGCTATATTAATGCCCGCCAGCAGCATCAGCATAGTATTGCTGGTAACACTGCTGTCTTCATTCACTGCAAAAAGAATTGGATTAAAATAGTTATTCATAAGCCATTCTGTTTACCAGATTGACCAAATAGAAACACAACCCATAAACAGTTTCAGGACTTATGACGAATATCACCCTACCCATGTTGCTTCATCATGCTTTTTAGTACTACTACCTGATACATTTGCTCCAATTAAACTATACACCATTGAGTGCATTATTTGTATTAATCAGCATTAGCATCGTAGTAGCAAGCAGCTTTTTAGCCGCTTTTTTGTGGAGTGTGAACAAAGGACAGTATGATGATGACTATACGCCGTCGGTTAGAATGCTATTCGATGACGAAATAAAACCAGTAACAACAACCATCCCTAAAGAAGTTCCAAAAAAAATCTAAACCAAAACAAATAAATAATCATATGCAGGTAGAAAAATTTTATTATGATAACAGGACTGTAAAAAATTTTGCATTCGCTACCATCTTATGGGGTGTAGTGGGTATGCTGGCTGGCCTGTATGTAGCACTTGAGCTGGTATTTCCCGGGCTGAATGTTACGCAGTACGGATCATTCGGAAGGCTTCGCCCACTGCATACCAATGCGGTTATTTTTGCCTTTGTGGGCAATGGTATTTTTATGGGCGTTTACTACTCCTTACAGCGTTTATGTAAGGCCCGTATGTTTAATGATACATTAAGTAAGATACATTTTTGGGGCTGGCAGTTAATCATTGTGGCAGCAGCCATCTCATTGCCTTTGGGTTTTACTACCAGTAAAGAATATGCCGAACTGGAATGGCCTATAGACATTGCCATCACCGTAGTGTGGGTGGTTTTTGGTATCAACATGTTTGGCACCATAATCAAAAGAAGGGAAAGGCATTTGTATGTTGCCATCTGGTTTTACATCGCCACGTTTGTTACCGTAGCGGTGTTACACATTGTCAACTCGATGGAATTGCCTATCAGTTTTACCAAGAGTTATTCTTTGTATGCAGGTGTACAGGATGCATTGGTACAATGGTGGTATGGTCACAATGCGGTGGCTTTCTTCTTAACTACGCCTTACCTCGGTTTGATGTA
>JANYFI010000364.1 GCA_025362765.1 Ferruginibacter sp.
ATGCCTACCTGGTCGCCAGACGGTCAATGGATTGCCTTCGGATATGGAGGATATTTGCAATCTCGTAAAACCCAGGGAGCAAAAATTATGATGGTAAAAAGAGACGGAACCAATGCCCAGGACTTAACAGATGGTTTACCCAACGCGGGATTTCCAAGCTGGTCACCAGATGGTAAAAAAATTGTCTATCGCGTTTGGGGCGGCAACGACCAGGGATTACGCATACTTGACGTCGAAAGCCATTCGATTAAAATTCTTACAACAGCGTATGATAATTTACCGTTCTGGTCTCCCGATGGAGAACTAATTTCATTCACCCGTAAACATGACAACAACAACTTTGATATATACACAATAAAGCCCGATGGTTCTGACTTACTACAACTTACAACATCACCAGCAAATGACGCACATGCGCTTTGGACGGACGACAGCAAATATCTTATGTGGAGTAGTGGCATATATGGATTTAAAGACGAGGCGTCGTTATATGACGACACCTTTCAACCTTATGGTGCAATTTTTATTATGAAAGCAGACGGTACCGATAAGCGGCAACTTACAGACAGTCCCTGGGAAGATTCTATGCCTGTATACATAACAAAAAGTAAATAGCGTTAGATAATAAATACCCTGTTGGACACAAAAATATCCACAACAATGGAACCCATATCAATAAATTGCCGCGTATAATTTATGACATAAGTATTTCTGCAAAAGAAAACGGCAGGGATAATTTTCCTGCCGTTTTCGCTTTTAGTATATCACACCGGTCTGACCTTCGGTACCGACCGGTGTGGTTACCTTACTCTAAAAATCATGGTACTCATACAAAGGATCAAGCGGCGAATTAGCTTTCATTTCATATACCGGATTAATTACTCCATCTTTTAATCCATATACCCAACCATGCAAATCCGGACCGTTGCGTTGTTTCCAGGCTTTCTGAATGATAGAAGTTTTTGCCAGCCGCTCCACCTGCTCTACCACGCTCAATTCTGTAAGCCTGTCTGTTCGTAAATTTTCATCGGTAATGTTGTTTAGTTCTTCTTTATTGTGGCGATACACATCTTTTATATTTCGCAGCCACATATTTAATACCTGGCCGTAATTAACGTTGCTCATGGCCGCCTTAATACCGCCGCAACCATAGTGGCCGCACACAATTACATGTTTTACTTTCAGGTGTACCACGGCATACTCCAGTACACTCAGCAGGTTTACATCAGTGTGTATTACCAGGTTGGCGATATTGCGGTGTACAAAAATTTCGCCGGGCTGCGTGTTGGTAATTTCATTGGCCGGCACCCTGCTGTCACTACAGCCAATCCACAAAAATTCGGGCGATTGCAAATCGGATAACCGCTTAAAAAAATCAGGATCATCTTCAATCATTTCCTGCGCCCAGGCCTTATTTTCCAGTAATAATTTTTCGTACGTCTGCATAAATATTAATTAAAAGTTGAATTATTTAATAATAGATGAAATGGTTTATAGTCGCTTTTTTTTATTTCTGTTTTGATGTTTTTTAAATGCGCATGCAGCATAAAATTATTGATTTCTTCAATCACATCCTTATCAATAAAATCTGCCCTGGTAGCATCAATTAAAACAAATGCATTGGCGGGTACTTCTTCCAGCTTTTTTTTAACCAGTGGTTTATTTAAAAAAGACACATCTTTTCTTAACCGAAACAAATACTTTTCTGCATCATTCACAATAAAAACAGATGACCTGAAATTACTACGAATCATGTAAAATAAACCCACGGCGATACCAACTAATATTCCCTTCAACAAATCCGTCATCAATATGGCGGTGATGGTAACTACAAAAGGAACAAACTGATCCCACCCCTTTTGATAAAACTCTTTAAACAACGATACTTTAGCCAGCTTATATCCTGTAAAAATCAGGATACCTGCCAGGGCTGACAAAGGAATTTTATTTAAAATAAAAGGAATAAAACCTACACACAACAACATAAAGCAGCCATGTAAAATTGTTGACATTTTTGTTTTAGCACCCGCATTTACATTGGCTGAACTTCTTACCACCACAGAAGTGAGCGGTAAACCACCCAATAATCCTGAGAAAATATTTCCTAATCCCTGTGCTTTCAGTTCCCTGTTGGTGGGAGATACTCTTTTTAAGGGATCCAGTTTATCAACCGCCTCCAGGCCCAGTAATGTTTCCAGGCTGGCTACAACGGCAATAGTGAAACCTGCCACCCACACATCCGGATTATTAAGGTATTGCATATCAGGAAAAGTAAAGAATGAAAAAAAGTCGCTCATACCCGCTGCTACAGGCAAGCCCACAAGATGTTTTACTTCGAGTGCATTGGCTGGCTGGTAAACTGTAAAAGCCTGGTTGAGTAAGGTACCGGCCAATACCACTACCAGCGGGCCCGGAATTGCCTGTACCCATTTTTGCGCCTTCATAAATTTTTGTTCCCACAAAATTAATATCAGCAGCGATACGGCGCCAATTACGATGGCGGCAGGCGTAATAAAATTAATTGCATTCAACAAACCTGAAAAAGTATTTTCATGATTGTCTTGTTTAAAACTTTCGTCTCCGGCAAAATCTGCGTCGTACCCTACGAGGTGTGGAAACTGCTTTAAAATTAAAATCAGCCCAATGGCAGCGAGCATCCCTTTGATAACTGAATTGGGGATATAATCACCAACAACGCCGGCCTTTATAAAACCAAGTACTATCTGGAATACCCCGGCTATTACCACCGCAAGCAGAAAGGCTTCAAACACCTGCAATTTTAAAATGGCGGTGGCAACAATTACCGTAAGCCCGGCAGCCGGGCCACTTACACTTAACTGTGAACCGCTTGCCAGGCCCACTACTATACCGCCCACGATGCCTGCGATAATTCCGCTGAATAAGGGGGCTCCTGAACCGAGGGCAATACCCAAACAAAGTGGCAGCGCCACCAATAATACAACAATGGATGCGGAAAAATCCGACATACTATTTTGAAAAATCTTTTTCATTTAAAATTTTTTATTGAACATATGAATGCTGCTGCTGACAATGCAAAAAGAGCACACTGTCGCAAGCAATTCAAATTAGAAATCGTAGTACAGAAATATATTACAGCATGAAGCTGATGGTTGGAATAGCTGTTAAATTTTGGAGCCGTTAAATAATAACCAGCCTCACTTTTCGAAAGATATATAATCAATCAAAAATGGCTAAACGGCTTACCGGCAAAAACAGCATTTATATTTTGTTGGGAGGCGGTGTAACAATATCAGCTGTATGAAATGGTGGGATTGTTACGGATGAATGTAAGGGATAATTTTTAGTTGAATTAGCAGCATAATTGGGTATATAAAACTGCTCAGGCATATATTTGTGGTCTTCATCGAGCAGTCGGAAATTTTTAGTCGCACTTTTTTCAAGATGCAAAATTTCTTCCACTGTTTGGTTGTCAATTAAAAAATATTTTACCGCCTGCCGTACAGGCAGTATTTGTAATACCATTACAAATATTAAAAAAGCGGAATGACTATTCGCTTTTTGGAATTGGGCCATAACAAGATTTTTCTAAAGCTGCAAGGATCAATCTGTCAAATAATTTGATACCAAAATACCTTCTATTAAACTTGTAACAAAATTCGTTTAGATAATTCTGCATATAAATA
>JANYFI010000374.1 GCA_025362765.1 Ferruginibacter sp.
TTCAGTTAACTCTGTAGTAGTAAGATTGATGGCGCTGGCGTTATTGATCAGGATATCTATACCGCCAAAACGTTCCGTTGCTTTATCCACCATTTGCTGTACCTGGTCTTCAAACCGGATATCACATTGCACAGGAAGGGCTTGCCCCCCCGCTGCTGCTATTTCAGCAGCAGCGGAAAAAATAGTACCGCCCAGTTTGGGATTTTCTTCCACACTTTTTGAAGCTATCACGATATTGGCGCCGTCCTTTGCCAATCGCAAACCAATGGCTTTTCCTATTCCGCGGCTGGCGCCGGTAATAACGACGGTTTTATTTTTAAATGACATGGTAATTATTTTTTCAAATCTAAACAAAAAGCAGGTGAACAGGTTAATCCTACAAGCCATTTCCAGTTATTTTTATTAATGCCAATGTTATCTGTTGGTTAAGCGTGCTGTCTTTTTAAGAGAAGTTAAACAAGTGTTTGGTTTTAATTAAACGTTTGTTTAATTTTGTGTCTTCAATTGGTAAATGACATGGAATTTAATGACAAACAAATACAGATAATAGAAACCGCCGAGCGGCTTTTTGCAGAGAGAGGCTTTGACGGAACTTCTGTTCGCGACATAGCGGATGAAGCAGGTATCAACGTAGCAATGATTTCTTACTACTTCGGCTCCAAAGAAAAACTGATGGAGGCCCTGTTTGAATTAAGGGTGGGTTCGGTAAAGATGCGCATAGAATCACTGATAAAAGATGAAAGTCTCAGCCCGATTGAAAAGGTTAATATGCTGATTGACGAGCACATTGAAAGAGTAATTCAAAAGCCGTGTTTTCAAAAAGTAATGCAGGGTGTTTTGGTTACCAATAAAAGCCCCGCCATATTAAAAGCAGCCAATAATGTAAAACTGAGGAACATAGCTGTAGTGGCAGAATTGATAAAAGACGGACAGAAAAAAGGTATTTTTAAAAAGAAGATTGACGTAGTACTGATGCTCAATACGATGGTAGGTACAGCATCGCAAAGCGTGATGAGCATGGAGTATTACAAGGAATTTAATAACCAGCAGGATATGCCCGATGAAGAATTTAAAACCATTTTTAAACGAAGACTAAACATACACATAAAAACTTTATTCAAAGTAATATTAACCAATGAAGCATAAACTAACAGCAGCAGCAGGATTTATTTTATTGCTGTGCCTGGTAAACCCACAGGCACTACAGGCGCAGGACAGCACGCGAACAATTACCTTAAAAGAAGCGATTGACCTAAGCGTGACCAACAGCCATCTTTTAAAAAATAACATAGCAAAAATCAGCGAAGCTACCGCGGCCATAAAGGAAGCCAACGAGCGCCTGTTGCCTGACGTTGGCGTTAGTGGTGCGTATATGTACCTGCCCGCCCACCCCAACATTCACCTCGCGTCTGACACATCTGCAAAAGGATTTAACGCACCAAAAGTTTCACAGTTGCTTTACGGCAGCCTGAATGCATCGCTACCCCTTTATACAGGTGGTAAATTAAAATATGGTATAGAATCGGCCAAATACCTGCAGGAAGCGGCTAAACTGGACGCGGCTGATAATAAAGAAGCGGTGATCATTAACACCATCAACACTTACAGTAATTTGTATAAATCTTTAAAGGCGGTAACACTGGTAAAAGAAAATCTGGAACAGTCTAACCAGCGGGTAAAAGATTTTACCAATTTGGAGAAAAACGGTTTGATGGCAAGAAATGATCTGCTGAAAGTGAAACTGCAGTCTTCCAATATTGAACTTACTTTATTGGATGCCCAAAGCAATTATAAAGTAGCCAGTGTAAACATGGCACTAATGCTTGGCCTGGCGGAACAAACCACGCTGGTAGCAGATTCGGCCAGCCTGCAACAACCTGGCGAAATAAAAAGTATTGTGGAGTATGAACAACTGGCACTACAATCACGCAACGATATCAGTGCCCTGGCATTGCGGAAAAAATCTGCGGAACTCGGTATCAAATCTGCAAAAGCCGATTATTATCCCAATATTGCTTTAACCGCCGGATATATTGCAGCCGACATTCCTTCATTTTTAACGGTCACCAATGCGGTGACGTTAGGGCTTGGCGTAAAATATTCGTTGTCTTCTTTATGGAAGACAAAATCAAAAATGGAACAGGCTGATGCCAGGGTGCAACAAATTGTTGCCAGTCAGGATATGCTAAACGACAATATCCGCCTCCAGATTAACCAGGCCTACGAAACTTATTTACTCAGCCGTAAAAAAATAGAAGTGTACCAGCAGGCAGTGGAACAGGCTGCTGAAAATTACCGAATCACAAAAAATAAATACGACAACGCACTCGCCACCACTACCGATTTACTGGACGCAGATGTAGCGCAGCTGCAGACAAAGCTAAATGTAAGTAACGCCACCGCTGACGCTGTGGTAGCCTACAATAAATTATTACAAACCGCAGGCATTTTAAACAATTAATATCAACACCAAAACATACAATACATTTTTTATGCAAAACGACACAACAGCTAAAGCAGCACCTAAAAGAAGCAAAGGTTTTTTAATAGTACTGATAGCGCTGGTAATTGCCGGCGGCTGGTTTGGCATTACCAAATACGTTCATGCCCAACACCATGAAGAAACAGACAATGCGCAAATTGAAGCCAACATCAGCCCCGCAATACCAAGGGTGGCGGGCTTTGTTAAAGAAGTGCGGGTAAAAGATAACCAGCTGGTTAAAAAGGGCGATACGCTTTTAATATTGGATGACCGCGATCTTGCAGTAAAGGTACAGGCCGCGGAAGCTGCACTGGCTACAGCAGCATCTAACCTGGGAGCCGCAAAAGCAAACACCAGCGCTGCAAAAGCTAACATTGCTACTACACAAGCTGGTATCTCTACAGCAGATGCGCAAATAGAAGCAGCCAAAATAAATGTACGCAGAACTGGACAGGATTATGACCGGTATGCCAACCTGATTAAAGATCATTCCATCACCCAGCAACAATTTGACCAGGCGGAAGCTGCCAAACAAACGGCGGATCGCCAGTTGCAGATATTGGTGCAGCAAAAAAACCAGGTGGCACGGCAAACCAGTGCCGTTAGTTCACAGAGTAATGCCACCTCCTCACAAATTGGTGTAGCAGATGCCATCATTAAACAAAAGCAGGTAGATGTGGCAGAAGCAAAATTAAACCTGTCCTATGCTGTAGTGATTGCTCCCGAAAGTGGCATGGTATCAAAAGTAAATGTACAGGAAGGACAATTTTTACAGCCCGGCCAATCCCTTTTCAGCATTGTATTGAATAATGACAGTTGGATAGTAGCCAATTTTAAAGAAACCCAGTTTGAAAAAAATGAGGATTGGACAGCGGGTAGTAATACATGCAGATGCCTTTCCAGATCATGAGTTTGAAGCAAAGCTCACGTCTTTTTCTCCGGCTACAGGATCGCGTTTTGCGTTACTCCCTCCTGATAATGCGAGTGGTAATTTTGTAAAAGTGGTGCAACGTCTTCCTGTAAAAATTGAATTTGCCAACCCTTCAGATTCGCTGGTGCAACAATTAAGACCAGGAATGAATGTAGATGTGGATGTACATTTATAATTAGAAAAGAGACTGCCCCCTCCCCTGGAAGTGTGCCATTATTGATAAACATGTTATGCCCCTTTTAAAAGGTGTAAAATAAATTCTATGCAACAACAAATGGATTCTTTAGTAGAATATGGCTCCCGCAGGGTAATCATTACCGTCACTGCAATTTTTTGTGCACTGCTGGAAATTGTGGATACCACAATTGTTAACGTGGCGCTGAATGACATGCGTGGTTCACTGGGAGCCACTTTAACAGAGGTTGCCTGGGTAATTACAGCCTATGCCATTGGTAATGTTATCATCGTGCCAATGACGAGCTGGCTCTCTATACAATTTGGCCGGAGAAATTATTTTGCCGCCTCCATCATACTGTTTACGGTGTGTTCATTTTTATGCGGTAATGCATCTGGCATCTGGGAACTGGTAATTTTTCGGTTCTTACAGGGCCTCGGCGGTGGCGCTTTACTTGTTACTTCCCAAACAATTATAACCGAAAGTTACCCACCCGAAAAGAGAAGTATGGCCCAGGCCATTTATGGATTAGGTGTAATTATCGGACCAACACTTGGGCCGCCATTGGGAGGTTATATAGTAGATCACGCATCATGGCCATATATTTTTTATATCAACATCCCGATTGGTGTTATTGCCACTTTATTAACGCTGCAATTTGTACGCAGTCCTAAGTACGGTGAAAAAAGTACCGGTAGTGACATTGACTGGCTGGGTATCGGTTTGCTTGCGTTAACCGTTGGTTCATTGCAATATGTGTTGGAAAAAGGGCAGGATGACGATTGGTTTAGCAGCAGTACTATTCTTTACCTGGGCGTGGCTGCTGCGTTGGGTTTGTTCTTTTTTATCTGGCGTGAAATCAGTTTTAAAAACCCCATTGTAGAATTAAGGGTATTAAAAAACGGCAATTTAAGGGTCGGTACTATTCTATCGTTTATAATGGGTTTTGGATTGTATGGCTCCACTTTTATCATTCCATTGTACACCCAATCTATCCTTGGCTGGACGGCGCAGCAAGCAGGTATGTTAATGGTTCCCTCGGCGCTTACTACTGCTATTATGATGCCTATTATCGGTAAGATATTACAAAAGGGTGTACCGCAACAATACCTTGTAGCTATTGGCATGATATCATTCGCCGTATTTACCATTTGGGGATATTTTATTTTAACTCCGGATACCGATTCTGATGCTTTCTTCTGGATGCTGATTGTAAGAGGCATGGGAATGGGCATGTTATTCATACCGATAACGGCGTTATCGCTGTCAACATTACAAGGCAGGCAAATAGGCCAGGGAGCAGCATTTACGGGAATGATGCGCCAGTTAGGCGGTTCTTTTGGAATAGCGCTCATTACTACCTATATGGCCCGTAAAAATATGATGCACCGTAGTGACCTGGTAAGCAAACTTGATGCCACTAACCCTGCAGTACAACAACGTGTAGAGGCAATGCAGCATAATTTTGTTGGTAAGGGTATGAACGCCGATGTCGCACTTAAGTCCAGCTATTCCGCCTTAGATCATGTGGTTACCAGGCAGGCTGCAGTACTATCTTATATGGACGTGTTTTTAATGCTTGGCATTATGTTTTTAATTTGCGTTCCGTTTGTATTAATGGTAAGGGGCAATAAAGCAAAGAAAGTAGATTTAAGTGAGGCTATGCACTAATACAGGTATAAGTTAAGCGTGATAAGTTATAAATTAAAAGTCGTTGAAAATGGAGTACGTATTCCATTTTCAACGACTTTTTTTTAATTTTTATTTTTAGCTTTTGAATTCTTTTACAATAACACTGCCTCGTGCGTAATATTCGTGTTCAATAATTTTGAAATGGGGCAATTTGTTTTTGCATCTGCCACGGCTATATCAAATTGCTCTTTACTAATGCCTGGAATTTTTGCTGATACAATTAAATGACTTTCGGTGATGGCACCTGCGGCAGGGTCCAGGGTTATCTCACATTTTGTATTAATTTCATCTGCTGTAAAACCTGCAGCTCCCAGCACAAAACTCAGCTTCATACTAAAGCACCCTGCATGCGCTGCTGCCACCAGTTCTTCAGGGTTGGTACCCACGCCTTCTGCAAAACGTGAATTGAATGAGTATTGAGTTTTATTAAGCGTGGTACTTTGAGTGGTAAGATTACCAGTACCTTCTTTACCAGTGCCGTTCCATACGGCCGTTGCATTACGTTTCATATTGTTGTTTTTATTGTTTGGAAAAATTTGTTTCATTAAAGCCTACCAAAATGTTGCCATTTATTTCTACTACCGGTCTTTTTATGATGCTGGTATATTCCTGCATTAGTTGAATGGCTACTTTTTCATTCGTTATCTTTTGCTGCACTGCTGGATCAAGGCTTCTCCAGGTAGTACTTTTTTTATTCAGCAATACTTCATAGCCTACTTTTTTACACCAGCCAGCCAGTTTTTCTGTTGAAATACCCGATTTTTTATAATCAACAAATTCAACGCTAATATTCTTATTTTTATACCAATCAAGCGTTTTTTTAATGGTATCACAATTGGGTATCCCGTACACTATAATTTTATTCATATTAAATTTAAGCTTTGCAATTGGACTGTAAAATATTTTCTATTGCTTCAGAACAAAAAATACTCCATTTTTAGCAATGGTAAAAATAGGATAACAATTAAATTGTTGATTTTATGGCTGATAAATTTCCTTAATTGGGAAACTGGGCAGCTGGTACAGATACAACACCGGTTGGCTTAATAATATGGTATTCTTTAAAATCCTGTCTTGCTTCCATACCAATGCCATCTAATATTTCGGTTCTTGTGCGGATGCGTACCGGTTTATCTGTGTAAAATTCAGTGCCCGTGCGGCTTCGGTCCCAATACAATTCATTGCAGTACAACGTATCTCCTTTTACGTTAATCACCCTTACGCTGTCTTTTAAAAATACCTTGCTTTGGGTTTCTTTATACTGCGCATATTTTGCATCCAGTTTGCTGTCTATACTGTCACGAACATCAAAAAAATCAACATGAATACTTTTTGGAAACTCAATATACGGTACGGTATCCTGCACCCGGTTCATTATGGGGCCGGTTAAAATGGCTTTTTTTATACCGCCCACGGAATATTTTATCTCTACATTTTTACCAACTTCTACCGCAATATCTTTCTGGTTAAATTTATTAAGATCGCTTTGTTTATTTTCGCAACCAACAATAAAAAGACTCACAGGAAATAGCAATGCTAAAATAACCAACAGATTTTTTCTGCAAATTAAACTGTTGTCAGAATGATTCATTTATTTTAACTACATTAAGTGTGTGTAAAGATAGCCAATAAGACATGCTTAATTTTGATCAGGAAAGAAGGTTTCAACCTGTTAACTGTTATTCACTTCGCTGATGGCATAAAGCCCCTTGAATAAAAAATCCAGATCAGCAACAATGCTGTTTTTAAGTTGGCCTGCAAAATAACCCGAATCTCCGCCGGTAATCACCACGTTAAAGTTACTATATCGGGCGGCATAATAGTCAATAAACCCATCAATTTCAAAAGCCATCCCCGCAATTACTCCGCTTTGCAAATTAGTTTTGGTATCGTAGGCAATCACCGGAAAATTCCAGTCTTTCTGCACCAATGGTAAAAACGCAGTATGTTCGTGCATGGCCTTAAAACGCATTTCCATACCCGGCGAAATACCTCCTCCTAAAAACTCATTATGCTGCGAGATAAAGTTATAGGTAATGCAACTACCCAGGCCAATCACCAGGTTATTTTTATGGGGATAAAAATGTACTGCTGCCGCAATCAAAGCCAGCCGGTCTGCGCCAATGGTTTCTGGCTTGCCCACAGCAGCGGTAAAATTTACTTTGCTGTTATATGATAATTTGTGGAAGCTGGTTTTTTCGGCCAGCAAGACTTCGATGGCTGTATTGTGTTGCACCACCGATGCAAGAATGGTATGTTGAGGCTGGTATTGGCTCAATACATTCTCAATCGTTGCCAGGCTGTCATCTGCCAATAAAATTTCTTTTTTAAATGTATCATTTTCAAAAAGGCCTCCCTTTAACCGGGTATTGCCGAAATCGAAGCAAAGCGTTTTTTTCATGAATGCATTTTTCTCTGTAAAGCTTTTGTGCAACAGGCAACGGATGCCAGTAAAAGGAAAGATAATAAGTTCTGCTGAATTTTTTGTCTACCAACGCATTAAACAATTTTGCCTGCAGGCGTCTGTTATAAATTAAATCCTTCCAGATTTTTAAAATGTCCGTTAAGTTGTATGCGTTTTTTTAATGTTTCCATTTCGGCCACAATGGGTAATACTTTTAGCAGGTGTTGTTTTAAATATTCCTGTCGCTGCATTTCATTAAACAGTCCAAGTAATTCGTATTCTTCATTTAATGAAAGACCTGCATGGTGCGCCACATCATAACTTCGCAACTGATCGTTCATTTTTGAAAAGGTTTTATTTACCTTTAAAATAGTGTGTAACTGGCCAATAATTTCAATTACTTTCTGCATTAACAACTGATTGCTACTGGTAGCGTTTTCAGGATAATTTACGATAGCGCCATTGTATAATTTTTCGGGCACATCTTTTACAATTTCCAGTATGCGGAATACTTCGAGGCCTTTCGTTTTGATATCCATTTCACCATTATCGTATACCTGTGTTATCTCAACCAGTTCAACCAGCGTACCCAAATCACCTATCTTGTCATTGATAACTGGTGGAATACCAAAAGGCTTTTTAGCTTCTTTACAATCGTTGATCAGCTGTTTATACCTTGGTTCAAAAATATGCAGGTTCAGTTCTTCACCGGGGTACACCACTATCGACAAGGGAAAAACAGGAATAAAATTCGTCATACCAGCGTTTAAAATTTAACCGAAGTTAATAACAAATTGTATTGACAAAACCATGCCGTGTTTCTTTAAAAAAAATGTTTGTCAATTGTAATATCGTGCGGCCTGGTAACTGCAAAATGACGCAGTTTCAAATATTTGGAATTTGATTTATTTACATTGAATTTTGTTAGATGTGGCAACAATACCTGCAGCAAATTCAGCAAGGTGATATTAAAACCCTGGCAAGATGCATTTCATTGGTAGAAAATGAAGTACCAGGCTTTGAACAATTGCTGGAACTGTTGCCAGTTTCCACTACCCCGGTAATAGGTATTACCGGTCCGCCCGGTGCAGGTAAAAGCACGTTGGCAGATGCACTGATTGGTCATATTACCAGCCTCGGGAAAAAGGTGGGCGTATTGTGTGTAGATCCCTCTTCCCCTTTTAATTTAGGTGCTTTACTGGGCGACCGTATCAGGATGAGCGAATGGTACAACCATCCGAACGTATATATTCGTTCGCTGGCATCAAGAGGTTCATTGGGTGGTTTGCATCCAAAGATTATTGAGATCAGCGATTTATTGAAGGCGGCTCCGGTTGATTACATCTTAATTGAAACGGTAGGCGTTGGGCAAAGCGAAATTGAAATAGCGGGGCTGGCAGATTGTACGGTAGTGGTAATGGTTCCCGAATCGGGCGATGAAGTACAAACCATGAAGGCCGGCCTAATGGAAATCGCTGATATTTTTGTGGTGAATAAGGCTGACAGGGCTGATGCGGATTTGTTTGTAAAAAACCTACACCTGATGTTGGCGCCAGCATTTCAAAGTAAACAGTTTCCGGTACAGGTAATAAAAACCATAGCACTGCAAAAAAAGGGAATTGATGAACTGTTTAAAACGATTGTAGAAAATATTAGCTATCAAAAAAACGGTGATAAAAAATACTGGTTGCTTGCAGAGAAAGCCTGGCAGCTTATTCAACAAAAAAAAATGGCAGCTATTAAAAAAGCAGCTTTAAAAGATAAAATTGAGCAGGAAGGCGAAAAGTTTAATTTGTACCGCTTTATTCAGCAATTTTTGAAAGAGTAGATGCGGAATGGCGGAATGCAAGTTAAATTTATTAAACAGTTGTAATCTGTTTCAGCGGTCAAACATCATAAGTTTCCCCTTCTGCGTCTTTATTTGTTTGCCACCATCTGTACCCTACAACACCTATAAGAATAAAAGGAGTAAGCATTAAATACATAATGCCGCTGTTTAGGCCTTGCGCAGGACCTTCACCTAACTGCTGAGCTGTTTTTGTACAAATAGAGCATTGTGCCACAGCTTGCTGGGCAAAAGTAATAGTGAATGCAATCAGTAAAATTAAAATAAGTATCTTTTTCATTGCCATGCAAAGATAAAGCATAAACCTATTTAAATAGCTACTTTAGGCAAGACCAGGCATATGCTACTAATTATTTGAACACGTTGCCACGTTAAAGTTAACTTGTATACACAACCCCGTAGGCGGGCATTTACATTATATTCAGTTAAATAATCACTTAAAAAAAACCTCATTTCTTATAGTGTCTATTATTTCCGGGGTAATAATGGTGGAGGGATGCTGTTGTTGGTATGCCTTCAATTTGTCATTCATCTCCACAATTTTCAGTTCATATTCCTGCGCTTCTTTGTTTTCTGGTAAAACACTTTGAGTAAAATGCCTCGCATTTTGGGCCAGCTGGTAAAAAACAGCACCCGCCAACATACACATAAACAAGAAAAAAACATAATCATGTATTCCGAAACCGTATGTATACCAGAACCAACCGCAGAAAAGCAGGGGAATCATAAAAATTATTTTCTGCCTGATAGCAACCAGCAATACGCCAAGGTAATAGCATACAATGCCAAATAAATAAAACCAGTTACCGCTCCTGGATGCCATCAAAGGAATCAGCGCCAATGGAAATAAAATGTAGAAAAAAGTTAGCATCTTAAACATTCCTTTCATGGTACGTCCCGTAGATTTTTGGTTTCATGCCTGCAAATTTACTGATGTTTCCTGTATATTTTGTTTGCAAAGATAGTTATGCAAAATACTGTGTTTACAACTGCAATGAATTCTTTTTCCCGCAAATATAAGCTGGTGTGCTTTTAAAGAGACACCCTATTCGTCGCTGTGTATACACGTACTGCTGTATATTTGCCGCCCATGGCACAAAAAAAATTACAACGTTTTGCAGATATTAAAACCTTCGCCAACTTATACTAGCAGGAAAAAGAATTCGTTACAGTTGTAAACACAGTATTTTGCACACCTATCTTTGCAAACAACATATACAGGAAA
>JANYFI010000385.1 GCA_025362765.1 Ferruginibacter sp.
ATTGAAGAGCTTAAAACAAAAAGTGAGCTACGGTACAAAAAAGCACCATAGCTCACTTTTTTTAACAATATTCTTTACTATGTTAAAAAATAGAAAATGAAGCGGAGATAAGTTATGGCAGTCGGATTAAAATGCTGATACAGCCAACCGAAAGACATCAGAAATCAGAAATAGCGCTACACTTTAAAAGTTTCCCGCCAGTTCAACATCCCCCCGGTTAAATTTCGTACGTTTTTGAAACCAAGTGTTTCTAAAATCAGGCAGGCTTGGCCGCTGCGATTACCGCTTCTGCAATATACTATCAACTCTTCATCTTTATACTGCTCCAGGTCATCAACCTGCATGGTTTGTATTTGTCCTAAAGGCACCAAAGTGCCGCCAATATTGAACTCGGCGTTTTCATTTGGTTCCCGTACATCAATAATATTTAGTTTTTCTCCGGCAGCTGCTCTTGCTTTTACTTCTTCTGCAGTAATTGTTGTCATTATTTAGTATTGTTATTTTTTGATGGTTGTAGCAACTGAATCGGACGATACAATTTCTTTAGAAATGTAGAGATCCATCAATTGTCCCGGGTGAATGTAAATAGGTTTATGCTCATCATTATATCTTTCCGGGCTCTGCCGGTAGATAAAAGCGCCTGCGGTATCCCTTATGGCATCTTTAGCAATAACTGCGCCCACGTTAACTCCAATCGCTTCCAATGTTATTTTTCCTTCGGCAAAAGTTTTGCCTACTAAATCGGGTACAATTATTTGCTCATCGTTTAACCCACCCGCAATCACCAGTGATATCTTGCTTCCCCAAATTACTTTTGTGCCTGCATCAATTTTCCTGCCATTGTATTCCTGTTCCAGCACCGATCCTTTCATAAAATCAGGCTTAAAAGTAGTATCGCCCAATTGCAGGTGACTTCTTTGCAACAGGTCTAAAGCGAAGCCCATGCTTTTTCCTTCAAGGTTGGGCATTACTACCATTGGGGGCACATAACGGTTAACAGTTAAAAATACGGTACGGTTAACTTTTACGGTGGCGTCTGCATCAGGCAATTGTTTAATTACAATACCCCGCTGCAGGCTGTCGGTAAAAACAGAGTCCTGAATGGTTACATCAAATCCTTTACTTTCCAGTAGTTTCACCGCATCACCAGTACTTTTTCCCTTTACAGATGGTACCGTGAGGTATTCACCATGTTTGGTAATCCAGCCTAACATTTCCAGCGTTAAAAATATCAGTGACAAGGCCAATACTCCGGCTACCAGCAGGTTAATCCAAAACGGACGATCGGTTATAAATTTAAACATAATTTTGGTTCAGTATATTGATATGCCCCTTTAAGAATTTAACTGAGCACCCTTGTTATTTATTGAAACATTCTTCAATTAAAGCGGTGTAAAATTGCTGCAACGTCCAGCCCATTTTGGCCACCTGTTGCGGCACCAGGCTAGCTTCTGTTTGCCCCGGAACGGTGTTTATCTCCAGTAAAAAAGGCTGTTTACTTGTTTCATCATAAATAAAGTCAATCCTTACGATGCCTTTGCAGTTAAATAAAGCATAGGCTGTTATAGCTGCCAGCCTCACTTTTTCAGCAATCGATTCCGCTACATTTGCAGGTGTAATTTCTTCGCTGGCTCCAAGGTATTTTGCCTCGTAGTCAAAGAAATCTTTTTTGGTAATTATTTCTGTAATGGGTAGCGCTACTACTTTTCCCTTGGTTTTAAAAACACCAATGGTGAACTCCCTGCCTTTTATAAACTCTTCAACCAATACCTGGTCATCTTCTTTAAAAGCTTTGTCCAGTGAGGCCTGCAAATCGCCCGCTTCACTAACCTTACTCATTCCAATGCTGCTGCCCCCATTGTTGGGTTTTACAAATACAGGCAGCGTCAATGCCGCTAAAATTTCAGCGGCTCCAATATTGCCATTTTTAAAAAGATGCAACGATTTGGCGACGGCCATACCTGCAAAAGCTGCTACTGCGACCGTATAACGCTTGTTAAAAGTTAAAGCCGACGTTGCGGCGTCGCAGGAAGTATAGGGGATATTTAAACAATCAAAATAGCCTTGTAATTTTCCGTCTTCACCAGGCGTTCCGTGCAGGCCAACCAATACCGCATCAAAACATATTTTTTTATTATTAACGGTGATAGAAAAATCATTTTTATCCACATTAATTTTTTCTCCCGAATCAGTTGTATAAAACCAACCCTTAGTGGTAATGTCAATGGTATAGCAATTCCATTTTTCCCTGTCAACATGCTTCTCAATGGTAGCAGCTGATTGGTAGGATATCACCGCTTCACCAGAATAACCACCCGTAATTAATGCGATTGTTTTTGCCATATATAAAAATAGAAGAGTTGTTTAAGCAAAGAAACGAAAATTGTGCATAGTTACAAGCCGATAAAAATAGTTTAAAATACTTTGTGCCTGTGCTGACGCTAAGTTGAAAAGGAGTTGGTTTAACCAAAGCGGTTAACAATCACAACGAAGTAACGATTAATCTCCTTCCTGAACGCCTTCATTCCCGGAATCAAGCAGCAATTTCCAGCGGCCATCGGCTTGCTTTTTCCAAATATTTACATACGTACCATGCAGGGCAGTATCCTTATTTTTCGGTAGAAGGGAATACACGCCAAAGGTATACCCCAAGTCGCCGGAAGCAGCGATATTTGCGCCTTTGGGTTCCCAGATCATCGTGTAAGCTGTATCATTCGCCTGGCTGATAAAGTCAATAGCATCCGCCCCAACCAGCGGAAAGGTATTAGGTCTTAGCAATACGCCATTACTATCAATAAATTGCATCAATGCAGCCCTGGTACCCTTTTCCCGGCTCATATCAGAAAAAGAAATTTCAGCCGC
>JANYFI010000428.1 GCA_025362765.1 Ferruginibacter sp.
CATTTAGTACATCCAGCAGTGAAGCAGCTTTTCCTAAAACCATGCTGGAGCTGGAGCGCTTTGGCTGTAAAGATAAAATTGTAAGTTTTGTGTTGCCGTTGGGTTATTCTTTTAACCTGGATGGAAGTATGATGTATATGACTTTCGCTTCATTGTTTATTGCGCAAAGCTATGGTATGCACATGCCGTTGGGTACGCAGCTTACGATGTTATTGGTATTGATGTTTACGAGCAAAGGCATTGCGGGGGTGCCACGGGCGTCGTTGGTGGTGATCGCCGGCACGCTGGCTACCTTTAACATTCCTGAAGCGGGCATTGCCTTGTTGCTGGGCATTGATCCCTTGCTGGACATGGGACGCAGCGCCACCAATGTTGTGGGCAATAGCATTGCTACCGCTGTGGTTAGTAAATGGGAAGGCGAACTGGAAAACGCGGAAAAGATTTAATTTCACCGTTAAATACGCTTTTATGAAAATAATACATGAGGGTTGGATTACAAGAGATAACGATATTATGATGGGTAAACCTTGTATAAAAGGCACAAGAATTACTGTAGAGTTGATTTTAAAAAAGATGAGTGAAGGTGCAGGTGTTCAGCAACTGTTGGAGGATTACCCGCATTTAACCAACGAAGGTATTTATGCCTGCGTTGATTATGCCAGGGCTATCATGATTAATGAACAGGTTTTTGAGTTACCTGTATGATACTGGCGGATGAAAATATTTTCAGGGCGCTAATTATCGCATTGCGTGATAACGGGCACGGAGTTTTTTCTGTTTTTGAAGAATGCCGCGGTATCAGTGATGTATCAATTTCTCAATTGTCTATAAATCCGGAAAGGATAATTTTGACTGAAGACAAGGATTTTGGCAATTTGGTTTTTGAGAAAAAAATTCAGGCCACGGGTGTAATTTTTTTGCGGTTTTTACAAGATGAGCGAACATTAATTATCAACGAAGTGTTGAATTTTTTATCAACGCGAAGTTTGGAAACCTTAAAAGGTAATTTCATTACAATAACTCCCCATAAAGTACGGATAAAAAAAATACCCGACGTTTAGTTTTGGTAAAGTAAAACATTACAAACTTACTAAAAAACCATACCTGATTTACATCATTGATAATCTCTTTTATGCTCGATTTTATTTTACTCGATTTTCACTGGATACAATTGTTGCAGCCGCAATGGTACATTGAAAACGGTGGCCTTTGGTTTATTGTGTTCGCTGTTTTTGCAGAAACCGGTTTGTTTGCCGGCTTTTTTTTGCCAGGTGATTCACTGCTTTTCGTTGCCGGTATTTTTAGCAACGATTTGGTGAAGGATGGACTGGGCATACATTTCGGCAGTTCTTTTATTAACCTGTTGATATTGGGCATTGTAATTTCATTGGCCGGTATTATTGGTAATTATGTGGGATACTGGTTCGGTAAAAAAAGCGGTCCGTTTTTATTTGAACGCAAGGATACTTTTCTTTTTAAGAAAAAATATTTATTGCAGGCAAAAGATTTTTATGATAAACATGGTGGCGGAGCAATCGTAATGGGCAGGTTTATTCCTATCGTTCGCACTTTTGCGCCCATTGTGGCCGGCATCGTACAAATGGAAAATAAACGGTTTACCTATTATAATATAGTTGGTTGTGTGGCCTGGGTTTTTTCCATGTTGTTCGGCGGCCATTACCTGCAACAATTTATTCTGAAGGTATTTCATTTTGATTTAAAGCAACACCTTGAGGTGATTGTACTGGGTATTGTGCTGGTTACTACTGCCCCCATATTTATTAAGTTGATACTTGATAAGAAAAAGAAAAAAAACAGCACCAATAACTAACGCTACATGCAAAAAACTTCTTCTTCTATTTTTACGATTGCCGTATTGGTAGCGGCGCTTGGCTACTTTGTTGATATCTACGATTTGTTGCTGTTCAATATTGTAAGGGTGGATAGTTTAACTGAGATGGGCCTCTCTGCGACACAGGTAAAAACACAGGGTGAATTCATTATCAGCATTCAAATGGTGGGACTTTTAATTGGCGGCATCATCTGGGGCGTGATGGGTGATAAAAAAGGACGATTAAGTGTGTTGTTTGGTTCTATTATTCTGTATTCACTGGCCAATATTGCCAATGGTTTTGTACATACGCCAGACCAGTATGCCCTCACAAGATTTATTGCTGGCATCGGACTGGCGGGCGAGTTAGGCGCCGGTATTACACTGGTAACAGAATTGGTTCATAAAGATAAAAGAGGTCTTAGTACCTCACTGGTGGCAGGTATTGGTTTACTGGGCGCAGTGGCGGCTTTTTTTGTATCACAGAATTTTAACTGGCGTAATTGTTATTTTATTGGCGGTGGGCTGGGTTTCTGTTTGCTGTTATTGCGTATTTCTGTTTTTGAAAGTGGCATGTTTACCCAAACAAAAAAAATGGACGTGAGCCGCGGCAATTTCCTGATGTTTTTTACCAATGCCAAACGGTTTAAAAAATATATTTGCGCTATCTTAATTGGTCTGCCAACCTGGTATGTCATCGGGGTACTGGTAGCATTCTCCAATAATTTTGCCAGGGAGTTTGGCATTTCAGAAACAGTGTCGCCAAAAGTTTCTACCATGGTTGCCTATGTATGTATTTCCATAGCGGATGTGTTGGTGGGTTTTGTAAGCCAATGGTTAAAGAGCCGAAAAAAAGCGTTGTATATTTTTTATATTCTCACCATTATTTCTATTATTTTTTATTTTAACCAGCAGAATGGCACCGCCGCCGGCATGTATGTTATCTGCGCCGCATTGGGCTTTGGTACAGGTTTCTGGGCAATTTTTGTGACCATGGCTGCCGAGCAGTTTGGAACCAATTTAAGGGCTACCGCCGCAACTACAGTGCCCAATATGGTACGGGGTGCGGTGCCCATTATTTTTTTATTATTCAATTGGTTGCAAACTGTTTTTGCGGATGTCCCCCATCCATATATTACCGCCGGATGGGTTTCCGGCGCCATCATCATGTTCATTGCGGTTACCGCCGCATATTTTACGGAAGAAACGTTTGGCAAAGAACTGGACTATATTGAGATGTAGATTTTAGTACAGTCGCTGTTAAGATAATTATAATTGTGAGCACTCTGCGATGGTCTCAATACTTTTTGACTGTATTTTCGTTTTCTATTATTATGAAGAAATATTTCACCTTCCCGCTGCTTACCCTGCTGTTGTCGCTTTCGGCTGCTGCGCAAAAACTACAGGTGGAAGTTGAATATGTTACCGTTGACCCATCGGCCGATAAACCTGTGATTTTTTATACACCTGACAGGAAACTTACCTGGGACGACTTTAAAGGCAAACCCGCACCTGCCAGCGAAGCTGCCGCCATTACCAACGCAGGTTTTGGTTTTAAGATGCTGTTTAAATCCGAGAATAATACAGCCACCCTCCATTTAACGGTTGATTGCACTTTTGCCGTAAGTGATAGCTGGGTAAAACACAACCGTAAAACACCCTATATTTTAAATCACGAACAACACCATTTTGATTTAGCTTACCTGTATACTATGCAATTTGTACACAACTTAAGGGTAGCGAAATATACTATGAAGGATTACAGCAAAGTATTGGAAAAGATTTATACCCAATCTCAGCAGGAATTAACTGCGGCCCAAACTGCTTACGACACAGAAACTAAAAATAGCCAGTTAACAGCCAAACAAGCCATTTGGGATAAAAAAATTGATGACGAACTGACTGCTTACCTGAAGCAATAATTGCGGCCGGGGTTTGAAAGTATTAATTGACTGCAATAGGCAAAATGACGTCGCTTACCTCATAAGTCAATACACGAATAGTTATCTGTTTATTTTAAATGTGCTGCAGTGCGCAACGCCGGAGCTTTTATAAAATCCTGCGGATATTTTTTCAGGTATCTAAATAAAATGCCTAAAAATTGAGGATACTCTCTTAAATGAATACCACGACTTTTTACCGCTACCAAAAATGCCAACCCAAAACTCACGGCAAAATTTAAAAAGCCAATTCCCATTACGCCAACTAAAGTATACCATATTTCACCGGCTGTTACCTGGTGATCTAAACCAAAAAAGCCAATGGCAACATTGGCCGCAGAAATGGTAATGTGTCGTATATCGAAAGGAATACCAAACGTGTTTCCGATAAACCCGGCCATTCCCAAAAAGAACCCCAATGAAATATTCCCGATCAATGAACCAAGATTATTTTCTACATAGTATATAATTTTATATCGCCGCCTTTCAGTAAAGCTGTTTTTAAAAGAGGGGAGGTTGCGGAGGCGTTCTGTAATTCTTCCATGTACTAAATAGTTTTCAACATAGCCCGCAATTAACCCGCTGGCGAATAAAAAGAAGCCCGTAAAACAAGCATATAACCATGCGGGACTATGTAATGGCTGTTGATCTGTCAGCAGTTTTCGGGCCGCATCGCCTTCCGCGATTTTTACGCCCGTAGCTGCAAAAAATAACCACGCCAAAATATAGGTAAGGGGAAATACAACTATTAGGTTACCGGTAAAAGAGGCCAACTGTGTGCGGCTTACTTTACCAATGGTGATAGCAAGATTTCTAAGGTCGGGGTGTTCACCGATTTTTTGTGCATCAAAGGAACTAGCCACATTGTTGGCTGTATAGGCTGGTTGTTTGGTGGCCAGCGTAGACCCTGTATCCTGTATTAAAATAAAACCCAGCGAATAATTGGTACTGTATAAAAACCCATGCCAGAAAGGCGTTCCAGGAATTTTAGATAACAGGTTTTTTATAATGCCAATAAAGGAAATGATAATGCCGCCACCTACAGAACTGTTAAACATGCGCCAGAAATCTTTCCGGGTAGTAGTGATAAATTTTTCACCCGTGCGGCCACCATGTTCCGCTATCTGGTACGCCAGGTAGCCAGTATTTTCACTTAAAAATTCCCGAATAGAATTTTTTCGGTTTTCATTGCGCACCACTGTTTTAAAGTAATCAACAAAACGCTGCGTATTAAACGAATTGTCTGTGTCCAGCACATCCAGAATAATAAATAGCCTGTCAACCTGCTGTTGCAAACGGGTGATAATAAAAGTCTGCGCCAGGCTGGTGCCGTATGCAGTTCTTTGTTCCCTTATCGATTGGATGGTTTGGTTACAATTGTGCAATGCCTCGGTAGTGTTGGCCAGCAAAATGGTTCGCATCGCCTGTGACGCAATATCCTGTTTAAGCGCCATGTATTCGCTCACAAGCCTGCTCTGATCCAAAAAAGGAAAGATGGCATGCTCGATATTTTCATACCGTTGGGTCATTTCCTTTTCCAGACCCAGTGCTGTAATGCGGTGACTTAATATTTGTAACGATCGCTGTAATTGCAGTATCAGCGCAGGCTCAGCCATGTTGATCTGTATGCCCAGCACTTCAAAAAACTGTATCCATAAATCAGTGTCAATTCCACTCACCCAAATATAATCCCGCTTGTTATAAAAGATGCGGTTAATTACGTACAAAAAATTATCCGGCGTTTGCAGTTCGGGTAAAAGCTTATGTAATATTTTCCCCCTAAGCTCCTGTACAAAGCCGCGGCTGCTTACAATGCCACTTTCGGTGAGTGCATTTACAATATTTGTTTTTAAAAATTGCGTGAGCAAAGCCTTGCGCAGGGAGAAAAGGGAACTCCTGTCTTGTCCCATTTGGTACAACAAAGCCTTAAAGCGAATGGAAGCCAGTGCAATGTCTTTGGCATTTTCAGGCCGGATAGTATCAATCAGTTCTACCAAAAAATCGAGGCTGCGATTCACTGAATGCAGGGGCAACACAACAGCCTGCTGCTTTTCTTCCTTTGCCGGAACCACTTTGTTTTTTTTTGACAACCGAAGCATAGTGTATAATAAGGGCCAGGGATTTATAAACGCCAAACATTCTCTTTCGTATATAGTCAGGACAAATTAACTGTTGATTATGTTGCACCGGTATGCTAGCTGGTATCAAAATTTCGACTTATTTTTGCAGCCAACGCAATGACAACGACTAATAACCATACCAAATATAAGGAAGAAACGGATGTACTCACCGAACTGGACCAGTACCATAGCCTGATTGTATGGAATGATGAGGTAAATAGTTTCGATTGGGTGATAGAAACCCTTGTAGAGATTTGCGGCCACTCAGAAGAACAGGCTGAACAATGC